>NZ_CEVXFV010000013.1:0-89842 GCF_982396655.1 Cellulosilyticum sp.
CCTGGTACACTTGGCTTATCCGGTTCTTCTGTTCCTTCCCCTGGTACACTTGGCTTATCTGGTTCTTCCACATCACCTGAACCGCCTTGTTCTGGCGGTATAATTTCTTTTCTTTTATATTTAAAAGTCAATTCATATACTTTATCACCTTCAAGTATGATTGACTCCCTCCCCTTTATATTTGCTAATTCTAATCTAGAAGAACCTTCTGCTTCCATTTCATATATTTCTATTTCATCTATTTCATATTTTTCATAAGCTGCATATTTTCCATTAGCTGTTGTATCTATATAGTCCTCAACTTGCAAATTTGTCCCTACTTCTAAACTCATTTGAATATTATAATCATCATCATCATTATTATATTCATATTGATGATACATATTTACCTGGACATCTTTAGTTGACACCTCATATTGAAGATTTATTTCTTGATTTGCCTGTGTGAACTTATATGTATAAGGCAATACCTCAACCTCTGTTACCCACTCACCATTCTGATTAATTTCACCTTGAATAAAATCATAATTATTATTTTTATCTAGCTTCGATATATCTAATGGTTCAATATTTAGTTCTTCACGCACATTAGCCGTCCCATTAATCCAAATTATATCCTCTGGTAATTCTCCATAAGGATTTCCATATTGTGCCTTAACTTGTAAAAGTACCTTTTGTGTCTCGCGCGCTTCATACACTACATCCACATAAGGCATAACATATAAATAGGCTGTTGCCACATCAAACTTTTCTAATTTATCTTTTACCTCATAATCGAATTGAATCTCACCGACATAATTGTTCTCTGGTTTGATTACAAACTGTCCACGTTCATCAGCATATGCTATATGGGCAACTTTCTCTTCATCCTTATAAATATCATAGGCTACTTCATTTGCTTTAACCGTACGAAATGCATCATTTGTACCTTCTATAATTTTAGCTGTTACTGCTTTATTTACACTATCATTAGCTAAAAGTCCCTTTGTTTCTTGTACTATACTCATCTTATTTGATGGAATGGCATAAGTCTCTGAAAAGGCATGTACTTCCGCCTTAGGATTTTCCTCAAATTCTAAAACCATTTCATCCATACCACCACCACCACCTGGTGAATTATCTTCTGTAAAGATATCAATTACAAACTTCGTACCACTACTAGCGCCACCTGTTGTCTCATGCATAACATTTCCTATATTATCAATAGTTGCTTCTGCATACCATCCATCTGTTACCTTAGGCCCTATCTGGGTATTACGATCCGCATAAGTTCCTGATTTTCCATAAAATGATTGAATCACACCATTATTGGTCTTATTAGCTGTCCCAGTCCAGAATGCTAAATAATTCATAAAATAATACTCTGAATTTGAATTATCATCAATAAGGCCACTTACTTCTTCTGGATATACAAAAACATAAATATTATCATTAATAGGAATGATATTCCCATTATTCAAATGACTATATTGCTCTTGTACAACAGAGCTAAGCCTCACAAAATCTTCTGTTGTATATCCTTCTGGAATTTCAAAATATCCTCTAAATCTCCTAAGATCTACTCTATTTTGTGTTTTCCATGTAGCAGAAGAATGTATCTTTCCCGTTATTTTATCAATATAACGTCTATAATATGAATTATACGGTCCATCCCATATAAGCACTTCTTCTGTTATAGGTGTCTCAATGCTATTAGCCGTCTGCCAATCCCATTTTCGCTCCACTACACCTAATACTTTTTCCTTCTCCTCACTACTACGTGTCCACCTTATAGGTGCCAAAACTGACTTCGTATAGTCTCTACTTTTTTGCAGACTATCTTCTGCTTCAGCGTATAATGGCATTTGACCTATTAGCAAACTCATAACTACACTTAAGATTATGCCTTGCCTTTTGCAAATTGATTTACTCATGCAATACTCCTTTTTGCTAATCATATATTCCCCAATTCAACATAATCTCCTTTATTTATTATGTAGGCAAACTTATATATAAGCAACTGTTTTTATTCAATAATAATAATTACTTACTATTTTTCTTTTTATCATTCTTATTTACAAGTCTCTACATCATAAAACCTGCTAATGAGGTCTTGATTTCATTAGCAGGTTTTAACTTACTTATTATAGATATATAATTTTATATATCTATAATTTTTACCCTTAACTATGCTTCAACTAAAGCACTCATAAAAGCATAATCTGCTTTTGCTTCTGCTGGTTTAATTTCTTCTCTTAATACAGTTACTTCTGGTCTATTTACTTTAACCCAGTCAATGACACGTTTAAAGTTAGCTTCATTGTCTTGAAGAGTTGTTTTCTCAAGCTCGCCTTCTTTATTAAGTCTTGTTCCTTTCATATGTAATGCACATATTTTATGACCAAAGGCTTCAAAAGCACGATCCCATAAGTTTTCTTGCCCTTTAATATTATCTTTTGTAAGTAAATTAACAGGATCAAAAATAATTTTAAGTCTATCGGATGGCACAAGTTCTAATAATTCTTTTGTCAGCTCTGGGGTATTTAACGTATGAAGTGCTACAGGTTCAATCGCAACGTCAAGACCAATTTCTTCACCTTTTTTCACAATTTGTCTTACAGAATCTACAAGTCCCTCAAAAGCAACTCTTCTTTCTTCATCTGTTGCATGAATATTGAAGTGTGTTGTTTCTGAACCGATACACTCTGCACCAAGTGCTTTGGCTATATCCATACCTATTAAAAATTTATCTACCTGTTTTTGTCTTTCTGCCGCATCTAACATGCCAAGTTCTACATAGCAACCAAATACAGGAATTTTAATATCATATTTTTCACAAGCTGCCTTAATCTCTGCAATAAGCTTATCATCTACTCCTTCAATACCGCCTACACCTTCTATTGCTTTAGGAATAGCAAGCTGAATACGATGGAATCCATCTCCTGAAATACGGCTAAATAAGTCTTCTAGCCCAGATTTTCCATAGTCATGTGCACGTAATCCAATATACATTATCATTTCTCCTTCTTGTTTTATACTTATATTTATAATTAATTCTTAGTTGAGAAAAGCACTACTTTAAGCTTAAAGTAGTGCTTTTACTTGAGGGCGATTTTAAAGTATTTCTATATAATACGTTTTATTTTTATTTTATGTTAGTTCAGTTTTTTAGTTCAGTTTTTTAATAGTTCAGTTTGGTATTCATGTTTTGTTTAAAAGTAATTATTTAAGCGTTCCGATCTATACTAACCTGTCGACAATTAGCGAAGATCTTTTGTTGCAATGTGGTCCATATCATCAAAGTTTTGGTTCTCACCAACCATTCCCCAGATGAATGTATACGCTTTTGTACCTACACCACTATGAATTGAGAAGCTTGGTGAAATAACTGCTTCTTCATTTTGCATTACAAGGTGTCTTGTTTCTTGTGGTTCACCCATCATATGGAATACCACATCGTTTTCTGACATATCGAAGTATAAGTATACTTCCATTCTTCTTTCATGTGTATGAGAAGGCATAGTATTCCATAAGCTTCCGCTTTGAAGTTCTGTCATACCCATTGAAAGTTGGCAGCTTTCGCAAACTGCTGGATGAATGTATTGGTTAAGTGTTCTAACATTAGCTTCTTCAGGTGTTCCAAGATAGCGTTTGTTAGCATCTTCATAACGAATTTTGTGCATTGGATACACATGGTGTGCTGGTGCACTATTGATATAGAATTTAGCAGGATTTGCTGCATCATCACTCTCGAAAGAAACTTCTTTAGTTTCTTTACCGATGTAAAGACCAGCTTTTGTTTCCATTTCTACTCTTTGACCATCTACTACGATAGTACCTTTGCCACCGATATTGATAACACCCATTTCTCTTCTTTCTAAGAAGTAATCACTACCAAGTTCTTTTGCACCCTCGATAGCAATCGGGCTTGTTGTAGGAACAGCGCCCCCTACAATAATTCTATCCACGTGACTATACACAAATTTGATTTCACCTGGTACAAATAAGTTCTGAATAAGGAAATTCTCTCTCATTTCCTCAGTAGTCATTGTCTTAGCCTCTTTAGGGCTCACACTATATCTTACTTCCATGGTTATATGCTCCTTTATAAGCAGTATCACTCAAACTCTCACCAGTTCGGCAATACTCCCTACCCTCTATAAGTATTTAATTGCTTCCTACAAAGTAAAACAGTTTGCCTCTCTCTTTTCTCCCCCTAAGGCTTCAAAAAGAGAGCTGGGTACTTGACTGCTGATAGTCTACCTTTGGAATAATTTGATGATGCTCTTAGTGAAATATTTAAAGTGGTTTTAGCCGTGCTGTCTGAGCAAAGCGAGTTCACTGCGTTACTTTAAACATTGAGCTTAGAGCATCACAAATTATGGAGAGTGTAGCTATCAGCAGTCAAGTGACCCAGCGGCCCTTATTTTGACAACCTTATTATCTAGCTAACCATCCACCATCAACAGCTACTGTGTAACCATTTACGTAGTTAGATGCTTCTGATGCTAAGAATACTGCAGGACCTTGCATATCTTCTGGTGTTCCCCAGCGACCCGCTGGAATACGATCTAAGATAGCTTCACTTCTATCTTGGTCTGCTCTAAGAGCTGCTGTATTGTTTGTAGCCATGTATCCTGGAGCGATAGCATTTACATTGATACCTTTGCTAGCCCACTCATTAGCCATAGCTCTTGTAATACCCATTACAGCTGATTTAGATGCTGTGTAAGATGGTACACGGATACCACCTTGGAATGAAAGCATAGATGCGATATTGATGATTTTACCGCCATTACCTTGTTCAATGAATTTTTTAGCTGCAGCTTGGCAGAAGAAGAATACTGTTTTTAAGTTAATGTTGATAACATCGTCCCAATTTTGCATAGAGAAATCGATAGCATCTTCTCTTCTGATGATACCAGCGTTGTTTACTAAGATATCAAATCTGCCGAATTTTTCCATAGCAGTATTGATGATACCTTCGATTGGATCTGTAGACATAAGGTTAGCTACAACACCTACGAATTCTCCGCCTTTTTCTTCAACAGCTTTTTGTGTTTCTGGCATTTCTACATAGTCAACGCCTACTACTTTAGCGCCTGCTTCAGCGTATGCTAAACAAATTCCTTGACCTAAACCTGTAGAAGCTCCTGTTACGATTGCAACTTTACCTTTTAAACTAAATTGATCTAAAATCATTTTATTACCTCCGCTTAAATTATATATTTTTAAAATGTGTTGTCACCTAATTATGTATTAGAGTGTTACGCCATCTTTAAAGATAGCAAGATCACGGATACCGTGCTCTTCTGTTCTTGAATGAATTCTTCCTGATGCTAAATCTAAAATATAGCTATAGAAGTCTTCTGATACTTCTTTCATTTCTTTTCCAAGTAATAATTGCCCTGCATTGAAATCAATCCAGTTTTTCTTCTTAGCGAAGAGTTCATTGTTACTTGAAATTTTAACTGTTGGTACTGGTGCGCCAAATGGTGTACCACGACCTGTTGTGAAAAGTACGATGTGCGCGCCTGATACAGCAAGTGCTGTAGAAGCTACAAGGTCATTCCCTGGTGCTTGAAGTAAGTTAAGCCCCTTAGTACATACACTTTGACCATATGTTAAAACATCTACTACTGGCGCTGAACCACCTTTTTGTGTACATCCTAAAGATTTATCTTCAAGTGTTGAGATACCACCTTTTTTATTTCCTGGAGATGGATTTTCATAAACTACTTGGTCATATCTGATGAAGTAGTTTTTAAAGTTATTAATAAGTGAAACTGTTTTATCAAAGATTTCTTCGTTGATGCAGCGTTTCATAAGAAGTGTTTCTGCTCCAAACATTTCTGGTACTTCTGTAAGAATAGTTGTACCACCTTCACTAATTAATCTATCAGATACAGCACCTACAAGTGGGTTCGCTGTAATCCCTGAGAATCCATCAGAACCACCGCATTTAAGACCAATAATAAGTTCAGATGCTGGTACTTCTTCTCTAGTAAATGTACTTGCATACTCTACTAATTCTGCAATCACTTCTAGTGCTTTTTCTACCTCATCTTCATGTTCTTGACAAATTACAAATTTAACGCGGTTTTCATCATAATCACCGATTACTTCTTTGAAGCTTTCAATAGTATTGTTTTCACAGCCAAGGCCAAGTACAAGTACCGCACCTGCATTTGGATGATTTACAAGGCCTGCTAATGCTTTTTGTGTATTAACATGGTCCTCGCTAAGTTGTGAACAACCATATGGATGTGTGAAAGTATGAATACCTTCTACATTTCCTTTAATTAATTCTTGGCTTTGTTTCTCAATAATTTTAGCAATATCATTTACACAGCCAACTGTTGGAATAATCCAAACCTCATTACGAATACCCACTTTGCCATTTGGTCTTTTATAACCCATGAATGTTGATGGCGCGTGCATTTCGATTGGTGTTACTTCTGGCTCATAGCTATATTCAAGAAGATCGCCAAGTCCTGTTTTGAGGTTATGCGTATGTACCCAATCGCCTGCTTTGATATCGCAAGTTGCTATCCCAATAGGGTTACCATACTTGATAACAGGCTCTCCTGCTTTGATATCAACTAAAGCTCTTTTATGTCCTGCAGGAATAGCTTCAGTGGCAACTAAAGCTACTTCTACATTGTCTTTTTCATTAATTTTGATGAAATCTAACATAGAATTATTCTCCTATAAGTTCTTCGAGTGCAGTTCTCATACCTACTTCAGCAATTCTGTTTAAGTGAGCTGTAACTGTTTCATTGAAGTTAGCATATTCGCCTAAGTCTTTGCCCCAGAATTTTGTATTTGAAGTGAAGTCTTTAACAAGTGTAGCAGTATCTACCTTACCAACTCTTGATGCAAAGAATTCAAGTACATCTTTGTCATCCATGATTCTGTATGTTTCTTCGCCACGTTTACCGATTAAAGCACCATCTACAATTTCTGTACCATGGTAGAATGCCATAAGTGCAGCAAATGAGAATGTTAAGTATTTAGGAATAGAACCTTTAGCTTCGTAGTGATCGTGGAAGCTTACAAGGTTTCTAGCTTTCCATTTAGATACTGAGTTAAGAGAAATCGCAAGTACACTGTGGTCGATGAATGGATTTTCAAAACGTTCAATAACTGAGTTTGTGAATGCTACAACTTCATCATGTGGAAGGTCTACTGTTGGTACGATTTCATCGAATAATAAGTGTTCCATGTATGTACGAACTGTTTTATCTTCCATACAACCTCTAACAATATCTTGACCAGCAAGGTATCCAGCGAGAACTGTACCTGTGTGACCGCCATTTAAGATACGCACTTTACGATCTCTGTATGGTTTTAAGTTATCTGTAAACACTACATTACATCCAGCTTTGTCAAGTGGGAATGATGCTGAGATATCTTCTTTACTTTCAATAACCCAAAGACCGAATGGTTCTGCTACGTCTAATAAATCATCTTGGTATCCAAGTTCGCTGCAAAGTGCTGCTGCTTCTTCTCTTGGATATCCTGTTACAATTCTATCTACTAATGTATTACAGAAAATATTAGCTTCTTCTACCCATTTAGCAAAAGCTTCGCCAAGGTTCCAAAGTTCTACGTATTTAAGAATACATTCTTTTAATTTTCCACCGTTATTTTCAATAAGTTCTACTGGAAGGATTTTTAACCCTTTTGTCATATCACCATTGAAGTGTGTATATCTATCAAAAAGGAATTTTGTAAGTTTACCTGGGTAAGTATTTGGAGGTGCGAGTTCAAATTTATCGCTTTCATCATATACAATACCAGCTTCTGTTGTATTAGATACAATAAATTCAAGTGTATCAACTTTTGATAATGCTTCATATTTTTCATAATCTTCATTAGCAGCTACGCTATCAGATACACATGTAATAATTCTTTTTTCATTAACTGTTTCCCCATTTGCTTTACCTCTAAGGATTACAGTGTATGTATTATCTTGTGCTTCGAAACGTTCTAGGTTTCCAAAAGTAATAGGTTTAACTAATGCTACAGAGCCATCGAAACATTCTTTTTCATTAGCTACGTCAATCATTTGTTCAACGAATGCTCTTAAGAAGTTTCCTTCTCCGTATTGTACTACTTTAAGTGGGCGCACTTTTTTGTTTGCAACTTCATTCACTTTTTTCATAATCTTGTTTTACCTCCGTTTTGTAGGCCGTTTTTGTAAGCCCTTACATTTTTGATTGTAATAATAAAAAATATAAAAGTCAATAATATTTATAAAAATTTTTAATACCCGTTGACTTTATTTTTTTTTAAAATTATAATCATTTATGTAAGCACTTACATATCCAGAGGGGTGAATTTTTTGAATATATATGATGTTGCAAAAGCAGCTGGCGTTTCCATTGCCACTGTATCTAGGGTACTCAACGGTAGCCCTAATGTAAGCGCTAAGACAAAAGAAAAAGTATTACGTGTTATTGAAGAAGCAGGCTATACACCTAATGTTTTTGCCAGAGGTCTTGGGCTTAATACAATGAAAATGATAGGTGTACTATGTACAGATGTTTCAGATATTTATTATGCAAAAGCAGTTTCCATTATTGAGAATGCCTTAAGAGGTTATGGATATGACTCTATTCTCTGTTCTACAGGGAATAAATTAGAAGACAAACAAAAATGCATGGATCTTCTTATGGCAAAACGAGTAGATGCATTAATTCTTATTGGTTCTACCTTTAAAGAAAATGTAGATAACTCACATATTGAAAATATTGCTAGGCAGATTCCTACTATTATCATCAATGGTGTCATGGATGTGCCTAACACATATTGTGTGGCATGTGATGAATATCAAGCTATGTATGATAATGTAGTTTCTCTATATAAAAAAGGGTGTCATGAAATACTCTATCTTTACGATGTAGATACCTATAGTGGCACACAAAAATTAAATGGCTACAAGCAAGCGCTTAAAGATTGCGGATGGCCTGTTGTTCCTCACTTAGTTGTGAAAACACAAAAAAATATGCAAGCAATTGAAGAGACCATTAATGGCCTTCTAGAGAAAGAACATACTTTCTCAGCCGTTTTAGCTTCTGAAGATCAGATTGCTATCGGTGCCATGAATGCACTAATCAAAAAAGGCTTTAAAATACCAGAAGATATGGCTATTATAGGATTTAACAACTCACTGCTTTGTGAATGTACCTTGCCTGCACTAAGCAGTGTAGACAATATGGTGGAAACACTCTGCTCTATGGCAGTTAATGTCCTTACAGATGTATTTGAAGGAAAGTCTGTTACAAACAAAATGATTCTTTCAGGTAAATTAATTGAAAGAGATACATTTAAAATTTAACTGTAATTTTAAAAACTTTTTTAGTTTTTAAATATTTTTCTGAAACTTTTTATTAAGGAGATTTGACGATGAAAAACTTTATGGATCAAGATTTTTTACTTGCAAGTGAAACAGCTAAAACTTTATATCATGATTATGCAGCTAACATGCCAATCATTGATTACCACTGCCACATCAACCCAAAAGAAATTGCGGAGAACAAAGAGTTCAAAAACATTACAGAAGTTTGGCTTGGTGGAGACCACTATAAATGGCGTGCAATGCGTTCAAACGGTGTAGAAGAAAAATACATCACAGGCGATGCGACAGACAGAGAAAAATTCCAAAAATGGGCTGAAACACTTCCAAAAGCTATTGGAAACCCACTTTACCACTGGACACATTTAGAACTTCGTAAATACTTCGGTTATGAAGGCGTTTTAAATGGTGAAACAGCTGAAGAAGTTTGGAACCTTTGTAATGAAAAATTACAATCTGGTTTAAAAGTTAGAGACATTATTGCAGCTTCAAATGTTAAACTTATTTGTACAACAGATGATCCTGTAGATTCTCTTGAATATCACAAACAAATTGCAGCAGATGAAACTTGCAACGTAAAAGTACTTCCTGCTTGGAGACCAGACAAAGTTGTAAATATTGAAAAAGAAACATTCGTACCATATATCCGTCATCTTTCAGAAGTAAGTGAAATTGCTATCACAAACCTCGAAAGCTTATTCGTAGCATTAAATGTACGTTTAGACTTCTTCCATGATATGGGATGCCGTGCATCTGACCATGGTCTTGATTATGTTGTATATAATCCAGCTACAAAAGAAGAAATCGAAGCAATTCTTGCTAAAGCTTTAGCTGGTGAAAAAGTTACATATGATGAAATGGAAAAATACAAAACTGCACTTTTACTCTTCTTTGGAGAAGCTTATGAAAAACGTGGTTGGGTAATGCAACTTCACTATGGTGCAATCCGTGACAATAACAAAGCAATGTTTGCAAATCTTGGTCCAGATACAGGATTTGACTGCATCAACACACGTAACTGTGCAGAAGGTACTGCAGCCTTCCTTAATGCATTACAAGAAAAAGCAGCACTTCCAAAAACAATCATTTACTCATTAAATCCTAATGACAATGCATCTATCGGAACAATCTTAGGATGCTTCCAAGGCTCAGAAATCGCTGGTAAAATCCAACAAGGTTCTGCTTGGTGGTTCAACGATACAAAACAAGGTATGATTGATCAAATGACAAGCCTTGCTAACCTTTCAGTTCTTGGTAACTTCGTTGGTATGCTTACAGACTCAAGAAGCTTCTTATCTTACACAAGACACGACTACTTCAGACGAATCCTTTGTAACTTAATTGGTGGATGGGTAGAAAACGGAGAATATCCAGCTGATATGGCTACACTTGGACAAATGGTTCAAGATATTTCATTCAACAACACAAATAAATACTTTGGTTTTAATGCTTAATTAAAAGTTTTAACGCTTAATTAAAAATCCCCTAGCAAGTGTTTGCTAAGGGGATTTTTTGGCATGATTTTAATCTTCAATAATAGCCACTAGGCGGATAGGTGATGCTGAACAGCCTTTAAGGGGCAATGGCATAGCCATAACTTTAAATCCACTACTTGGCAATTGATCTAATCCTACAATCTGTTCAATATGACAATACGCCTTTTTACAACCTACGCGGTGTGCTTCCCAGAAAGGATTAGGTGTTTTCCCTGCTTTTGCCTCTACTGCTTGCTGAGGTAAGGGTAAGTCCCATCCCCATTGATCAATACCCATGACTTTAATGCCTTGGTCAATGAGCCACTCAGTTGCTTCTCTACTTACGCCTGTTCCTCTAAAAAGATATTCCTTAGTATACATTATTTTATCTCTACCTGTATGAATAAGTACAATCATTCCTTTACTCAATTGTACACCTATCTTTTCTAGTTCTTCCTTCACATCTTGTTTAGAGATAACCTCGCCATCCTTCTTATGTGTCATATCAATAACTACACCATCACCATAACACCACTCTAAAGGAATTTCATCAATAGTCATTGCTTTTTTGCCATCTGTCATTTCGCCATAATGCCAAGGCGCATCAATATGTGTAACTGAGTGCACACCTAATTTCTCAATCTCATCATTAGCCCAGCCCACAAATCCTTCAGGATAATACGCTTTAGGAAGCCCTACAAAATTTAGTTCTCCCTCACTTTCTCTATGTGCTTTATGCTTAATCTTTATCTGTAATAACTCATGCTCACGTATGTCTTCACTGATAATAGGCTTTGTTAAATCAATTAATCTACTCATTTTTATCTCCCGTTCACATATTTTTCTCATTCTACATTCTATTTCTCATTCTACATTCTAATAGAATCAGCCATTTATATTGTACACTATTTTCGAATAATTTTGTACAATATATAAGTTTTTTCAAAAAAATATGACATTTTCTTTTTCATTGCGGGTTCAAAGCAGAGCGACACACTTCGATATTACTGGGCTGTCTTCGCCGCACTCTCTTTCTCTTTAGGTTCTATTAAAATATTTTATGCCATCACTTGGTTTGAAATAAGTTCTTAGGTAACCATCTGTTGAAACAATCACAAGTTCATTGGTTGCTTCTAAGTAATACACCTCATCTCCATCCTCTGCTTCTAGTTTATGTAGGGCATTTGGATCATTGATGACGCGGTTGGCACCTTTTAAATATTCCTGCGCATTGCTATAATCAAATTCGTCTTTATGCTTGTCAAAGTGATCTACAAGATATTTCTCATTTCTAAAATTATAAGTAACACTTTGAATTTGCTCAGTAGCTGGCGCTTGAGTTCCTATCTCATGGTTAACAAAGAAGTCTGGTCCTTTAAATATAAATCCAATAATTGCAATAATAATTGCTAATACTGCAATAAATGGTGATCTACGTGTAGATTGCCCAGACCTATTAGAACCTGAACTACTTTTATGAGCTTGTTGTTTTTTATTTTCTTTCCTACATTTTTCACATCGTTTAGGAAGCGATAACCCTTTACTTTCATAAAAGTGAATTTCTGACTCAGTCAGCTTAAAAGTTTTACCGCATTGTACACATTTCTTAGTCATTTTTTTCCTATCCTATCCTTAAAGTTGTATATACTTGTTTATAAAATCTTATCACACATAGTTCTCTTCTATTGTTTTTTCAGAAATACCTCTTTAAGAGTACTATAGCTTTAATATCTATGCAACTCCTCAATTCAAGGATGATTATAATAACCTTTAAAATATCTCTTCTACTATATAAACATTACGATTTTCTTCAGATAACACAATATATAATTTCAGATTCATCTTTTCGCCATAAAGATTAATATTTAATTTACTTCTTCTCCTTTTCACTTTCATTCCTCTAATTATCCGTCATCTCTTTACTTTTCATATCAATTAACTTCAATTATTACGTTTACACTCATGTATATAATAAGCTTATTATAAAGTCTGTCTTTTCCTGATTGCTTTCTACCATAATCTCACCGTGATGTAATTCCACAATCGTTTTCACAATGGCTAGTCCTACGCCGTTCCCTTCTGATACATCCATATTTTTTTCGGCCTGATAAAAACGGTCAAATATTTTTTCCTGACTCACCTTATCTATAGGTCTACCATCATTAATAACATGAATTAGTAACCTTTTATTGCCTATTTCTTCCATATAAATTTGTACATATTTTGCACCTACACCATATTTAATGGCATTAGCAATAAGGTTTTCCAGCATACGTACCATCAGTATTGGATCTGCATAAATAACAGTATTCTTTGCCATTATCTTTACTTCATAACTTAACTGCTTACTTTCTAATTCAGGAATGAATCCCATAAGTACCTGTTCTGCTAACTCCTGCATATTAATAGTTTCCTTATTCAAAGTTATTTGACTGTTGTTTAATTTAGATAATTCAAATAATTTATCAATAGCTTCTTTCAGTTGCTTAGCCTTTTCAAAGGCTATGTAACTATAATGCTGTAATGCTTCTTCACTCTCATATCTTCTCTGATGAATTATCTCTAGAAAACCCGTAACAGACATAAGCGGCGTCTTTAAGTCATGGGATAAATTTGTAATTAAATTATACTTCTGTTGATCCCATTCATGCTCTTTTTCTATAAACTGATTTAAATCTTGTGTCATCTGATTAATATGAGCTGCCAGCATACCTAGCTCATTACTTTGTATAATAGGTATCCGAACATTTAAATTACCTTCTGCAATTTCTACCACACACTGTCCCATTTCATTTATATAGTCCGTTAACACATCCATACGTTTCATAAATATACCAAAGAAATATATTACAAATACTGCACCTGTTATGACCAAATTTCCTATCATAAATAACTCATTATGACTACCATAATTTAGAAGCTTGATATATACATCTTCAGAAATAATATGTAGACCTCCAAAGCATATAATGAACGTAAGAAAAGTTAATATAAACGCACAAATGCTACTTATTACAAACTGCTTAATAATATAAATTTTAATACCTGTTGTTTTCAATTTTATATCCCACTCCCCAAACCGTCTGTATAATCTGAGGCACCTTAGGATTTTCCTCAATTTTTTCCCTAAGGCGCCACATGTGTGCCATTACTGTATTATTTCCCTCATAGTACTTCTCTTTCCATAAAGCACGATAAATTTCTTCTGAACTATATACTTTTCCCATATTTTCAGCCAATAATACTAAAATATCATACTCTGTAGGTGTTAACTTAATTTCTTTGCCCAAACGATATACTTGATGCCTTGCTTTATCAATTTCAATTTCCTTAATTTTAATTAAGGTATCTTCTTTCTTTTGAAGCTCCTGATTAAAGTAATGGGCCCGTCTTAACTGAGATTGTACTCTTGCCACCAATTCTAATGGTGAAAATGGCTTCACCATATAATCATCTGCACCAGACTGAAGTCCTTTAATTTTATCTATTTCTTGCCCCTTTGCACTTACTATAATTACAGGAATTTTATCCTTTTCTCGAAGTTTGCAGCATACATCTAGTCCATCTATTTCTGGCATCATAATATCTAGGACTACCAAATCAATTTTTCCCTTTTTTAAAAATTCCAATGCCATTTTCCCATTATAAGCTTTAAGTACCTCATAACCGGCTTCTTTCAGATAGATTTCCTCCAATTCAACAATCTCCTTTTCATCATCTACTACAAGTATCTGAAACATCGACTCTCCCCTTATTTAAATTATCTTATATCCTATCATCTGGCAGTAAGCTAACACGCTGCTATACAATATGCATGTAACCATTATCAGCATTTGATAAATAAACGTTCTGAATGCTATCTTTTTGTTCAGCATTGCAACGCTATAACATATTCCACGTATAAATGTCCAGGCTATACCTATTAAAATAGTCGTAAGCATTATATATACGCTATCTATCCAATGATACTCATATTGATTAATCATATTAATCACCACTGCAATTGTACCTACATAGCCTCCTATCATACAACAGTCAGCTAGTATATTTCCTATATCTATAAACCTTCTTTTTCTTGCTACTCTTATTATACTCCTAACCAAATCGATTACAAAAATGATTATAGTGCCTCCTATGACACCTAGAAGTATATTTCTTGATTCATACCAATGTAACCTCTTATAAGCATTATGACTCACTTCATTAAAAGCATAAGTTATGTGTCCATCTTGCCCTATACGAAACACATAATAACCACCATTATCTTCCCTAATGAATTTTCCCTTTTCAATTTCATAAAGACGGGTTGATATGCATTCTTTCTCTTGACTATATTCTTCCAGATTTAGTACACCATTCCTATCTAGACTAACCTTTGTCTGTGTCGTAGGGTCAAATATAATGAAGGCCTTCATTATATTACTCTGTGCAATACCATCATAATTTCTATAATTTCCTACATATCTCTTTAAATCATCTGCAATCTTTATAGTAGGCTGCTGCATCTTACTCTCCCCTAAAAATTTATCCAAGAAATCTTTCTCAAATTGAAATGGCAACGCATCAAACGTATTAATCCCAATATAAATTCCTAGATTCTGGTCAGGAATCAACAACAATGTGGACATATACCCTGGTAGCGCCCCTTCATGTTTTAAAATAAGCTTTCCACCTCGCTCTTCACGGATGAAGCCATAGCCCATACCTGGTAAAATTTCATCATTGCTAAACTCTTTGGCATACATATTCTGCATTGTTTGTTTCTGCAAAAGCTGCCTGCCATTAAAATCCCCCTCATTTAATAAGGCCTTTATAAAATTCCCCATATCTGCTGCCGTACTAATAACACCTGCTGAGCCTGAAGTATATTGATAAGCATACGGTACTTGTCCATACTCTCCATCTTTATAATAATATCCCTTTGCCATATTTTCATCTGGTATTCTTACGCTGCTACGTGTCATTTCTAGCTTATCTAATATATTTTCTTTAATATAAGTTTCATAATCTTGCTTAGATTTTCTTTCCAAAATATATCCCAACAAATTATAACCTAAGTTTGAATAACGGCATACGGTGTCTGGCAGGTCAATTACATTTAATGCATGTTGTATAAAATAAGTTTCTTGAGACTTAATTTCTTTTTCATCTGTCGTACTACCTAAAAGTTCACTACCTTCATCCATCCCACTTGAATGAGTCAGTAAGTTGCTACAGGTCACTTTCTTATCATAAGGATTATTTATTTTAATGCCCTCGGTATACTGCTGTACATCCTCATTTAAATCTATTTTTCCCTGTTCATACAGCTGCATAATCCCTATAGCAGTAAATAATTTGCTTATTGAAGCAATAGGAAATGTTGTTGTATTAGGGTCAACTGCACACTTTAACTCTTCATCACTATATCCATAGCCTTTTTTCAATATCTCCTTTTGATCTTTAATGACTACAACAGATGCTCCCACAATATGTCTCTCTTGTATTTCATGTGTCATATAATCATCTATGAATTGTGAAATCTGTCTATTCTGATCTATCATTTCTCCATAGGTGATATTTGAAAAACAGCCGCCTATCATTACTAGCATACAACCTTTCCATAATAAATTCTTCAAAAGCCTTTTCCCCTTATTTTTTAAATCCTTAAAAACAGATATATGATTGCCTTTTAACACTTTAATACCTCCTTATACTTTTTATAAGCCAATCATATACCTTCTCTTTTTCTTTTTTTTAACTTTTTTCTAACGATTTTTTAAATCACACTTTCCTTCTTCTAAAGTGAACCTCCTCTATTGGTATAATCCATGCCCTTAGGATATTGAATGCCTATTTTTAGAAGTCTTTTTTCTTCTTTATACGTATTAATTTCTTGTCTGTATCTTAGAATAGAAACCTTCTCACCATCCATGTATTCCTCTTCTTTAATAATCCCCCTAGGTGGTTCAATATTGCGTTCGGTATTATCATAAAAACTTTGATAAAAATGTTCCTGTAGTTTATCATCCTTTAATTTATAATATTTCATTTCTCTTAAGGTGTACCCTAAACTGCTTTGTTTATGCTCATACCTAATAGCATAGTCATTTGTCTCTTCATTATAGACGAGTTTAAATTCCATATCACCTGTAAACTTATAGCCTACATAGTCGTAATCTATTTTATCTATTGATTTTATTTCATCCTCATAGCCAAATACCTCAAAGGTTAAAGTATGGTCATATAATGTAAAGGTAATAAGTTCATTCATGCCATCATCATTTAAATCTGCAGTTGCTGCTGAAAGAAGCTGATGTGTTTTTGATTTTCTCAAGGCTTTTGTATAGTCTTCATAAGTTTCCATACGCTTCATTGCAACTTCATCCTTGTTAATAATCACTTGACTATTTTGTATAGCATTCTCCTTGGCATGTATAGGACAAATATTCCCTATGATCATAGTACTTCCCATTAGGAGTATCCTAAATCTAAGTAATATTTTTTTCATAAAATTATACCTCCTATTACCAATAATAAATATATTATTTAGTAAGGGGAGGTATACCAACACTTTTATTCTTATCCTTTATCCAATAAACTGCTTAAAGAAATTGCATTCATCATCATTACATTCTTTTGCTTCTTCTAGCTTAATGTTCACATGAAAAACATGGGCAATATCATCTCTATCAGGACTACCATATACCTTATATTCACAAGGAATACCTAGCTTAGTCAATGTCTTATACATAGGCTCTGCATGGTCTTTTAAGAAATCACAGTGAGCTGTCATAATAAATGCAGGTGGAAAATCCTTCGTGATATATTTTATTGTATCCATAGCCGGAATAGCTTCCTCTAAACGATCGCCTAAATAAGTATAAACACACCCTTCTTTACCTTCCTGTATATACTTCTTTACATCATAAAAACCACAATTTAACCCAACTGCTCTAATATGAATATCTCCAGTAGGCATTTCAAACTCATAAAATCTTTGAAATTCCTTATTAGTTAATAACGTTACATACTGACTTGTAAGCTGTGCGCCAGCTGAATCGCCTACTATAAATACATTGTTAAGGTCAATGCAATATTCTTTAGCATGTTCACAAATCCATGTAAATACACTATTAATATCTACTAATGCAGCAGGCCAAGGGTCCTCTGGTGCTAAGCGATAAGAAAAGTTTACAACCGTAAAGCCACGTTGTGCCAAGTCCATACAATAAAATTGATAAACCTCTTTACTGCCATATATCCATCCCCCACCATGAATATTAACAATCGTTGGCATTGCTGTGTGTACACCCTTTTGATGATAAACATCTAAAGTATTTAAATCACCATGTACATCATAAGCGATATTATCATATCTTTGAATGTTATCAGGTGTTCTAAGTCCTAAATCTCTCTTTGCATCACTCGCACTAAATTGTTCTCTAATTACCTCTACATCCCTAATTTCCATAAACTATACCCCCATAATTTCTAAATATTTTTTATCTTTTTGTTTTTCATTATATCACATTATGGATATTATGGATTATTTTTTTCAAAATTTTTCCTTCTCATTTTAGATATATCTTTCTAAAATCACGAGGTATTCTTATACTTTTTATCTAATACAGATTTTATCTCTTGTAATAAATATACAAATTCTTCTCCCCATCTTTTACACTTTCTTATTTTCAATTCTATTTATTTTTCTTAAAATGTTTTTGAATACTTAATCCCTTACTTTATGTTTTTCTTGATATAATACTATAAAGACTACTAATAATATAATATTGGCTAGGCCTACTGCCTTTATACCATATTCATCTGTTGTAAGTGCGCCAAGCCAACCGCCTATCACAAAGGCTAATGTTACACCTAGATAAATACTCCCATTCTCTAAGGATTCCTTCTCTCTTGTAATAAAATAATGTGAAAACTGATCTGCTAAGTTTTTTAAGTTACCTGTAAACATAATTGTTGAATAAGCCTTACCATTTACTTTTCGGAAGCTCTGTACCTGTAATCCACAGACAAAGGACACAATAACATTGGCTATAACATTAAGCCTTCCTTCTTGAATAAACATTACTATAAATAAGGCAATCATCTCAATACATAAAGTAATATGTAACCAATAAAAATGTTTACCTTCTTTAAATTTGTACTCAATATATTTAGCACTACATACTCCCCCCATAAAAGAAAAAATAGAAAACAAGTAATAAATGACTTTGTTCATATTTCCTTGTGCAATATTATAACCTAATAAAACTAGGTTACCTGTCTGTGTATTGGCAAATACCTTTCCCCTAGCTAAATAACAATATATATCTAAATAACCGCCTACTAAAGCTAGCAGCATTGCAACTATAAAAGACTCTGCCATCTTATCTCTTTTAAATAAATTGTGCATAACTTATTACCCTCTACCTTTATAATTTCTTATAAAAATATCGTTTTCCACTTAGGCTGTATTTATTCCTACATAAACTGCCTGTTACCTCTAAGTCACGCTACAAAGTCCACTCATTTGGCACTAAAAAAGCACCTAATGGAAACATGATGCATGCTACATTAGGCGCTTTTTATTAATTATAACTTTTTAAAGATTTCTGTTTCTGTCTTTAATTCTCTTGCAATCTTATGATTTTCATTAATTAATGTTGTGATACTATTCATTTCTACTACAAGATCTTGTGTACTTTCTGCTACCCCATTAATACCCTCTGTACTATCATTAATTGCACATGTAATGGTACTGATAGCTTTTACAATCTCTGAAACCCCTTCTTCTAAAGCTTTTGTCTTTACATCAAACTCATCCATGGCTGTTTCAATATAGTTTGCATCTTGCTTATATTGATTTCCTGATTCTACAACCGTTATAAACTCTGGAAGAATAGACTCTTGTAAGTACTTAATGAGTGTATCTGTATGATTTGATAAGTTATGTACTGCATTTGTTACAAGTTCATTAGTTTCTTGAATATTATTAGCAGCTTTATGGCTTGAGTCTGCTAACTTTCTAATTTCTTCTGCTACAACAGAGAATCCTTTTCCAGCTTCTCCTGCTCTAGCTGCTTCAATAGATGCATTTAATGCTAATAAGTTAGTTTGGCTTGCTACATTAAGAATGTCATTAGTAAGATTATTGATATGATCTACATTTTCGCAATCCTTCATAGCCTGTGTTAACCCCCCTAACATTTGACTTACAGTTTGCTCAATTTGTGCCATATTCATGCGTGCAGACTCTTCCATTTGCTCTGCACTTTTCTTCATATCCTTTGAATATACATTAATTTGTGAAACCTTATCTGCAATGCTCTTAACATCTTCGCCTACCATAGTAGCACTTGTATTAATGACATGTGTATTACCAGACACCTCTTCCATTGTAGCTGATAACTCCTGTGTTAATGCAGATAAATCTGCTGCACTATCTTTTGAAAGATTAACGCTTTCTAATACTTCTTCTCCTAGATTATTCATCTTGATAGAATCTCTACTAATCATACCAAAAATATGTTGAAGTTCATCTAGGAAAGTATTAATCCCATTCCCTAAGGCAGCTATTTCATCATCATATTTAACTGTGATACGTTTTGTTAAGTCCCCTTCTTTTTCATTAATCCCTTGAATAATACTTACTAATTCTTGCTCAGTCTGTGTAATTGGTAAAACAACTCTTCTCATAATGCAATAAATAGCTGCAATAATTGAAGCTACAATACATACAACAACTATCATACTTGAAACAATAGCATTCTTATATACTGTTTTTAACTCTTGACGTGCTACTTCTGAAGCCTGTTCTATGGATTCTTCTAAGACTTTAATCTGTGCATTCATTTCTTTTGCAAATGTGGATAGTTCCACGTTTGCATAGTTATAGGCTTCTGCTGTTTTATTACTTGCACTATATGCCGTTAAATTAGCTAAGGCACTTTTGAAATTACTATAGCTTGATAAAAGCTCATTATAGACTTCATTTTCCTCGGTATTGATATACTGTTTATATGCTGTTAAATTGGCTTCTAACTGCTTACTTTCTTCTTTAATCGCTGTGACACGCTCGATTTTAGTACTTAAATCAATTGCCACAATATGTGCTAATGCTTGCTTATGAATACTTTCTGTTGCCCTCTGAATTTCTCCTAAGGTTGCAACGCTTACCATATACTTATCTGCTATTGTAGTGGCTTTCTCATTTACATTATTAATACGACTGATTCCCATTGCATTAGATATAATTGCTAAAGCTGCTAATAAAATAACTGGCCCCATGATAAGTACTCTAATACTATTTAGTCCCTTTTTATTCATTTTTCCCTCCACTGGCTGATATACCGATTAATCTACCACTTTCGTGGTAATTGCTTTTACCATTTCATCCATAGTCTGTTGCATACTATCTGTTCCTATATTTCCTGCTACTATATTTTTACCAAATTCAGCAACTGGCTCCCAATATTTTACACCTACTCTTTGTAAACTTGCATATTGCGATTGCTCAATTAACGCTTTTATTGCAGGTGTTTGCTTTACTTCTTCTGCAGAAGCTGCCATTGTATTACTTGGTCCTAATCCTCTTTCTCTAAAACGAAGTGTTTGATTTTCTTCATTTGTAAGCCACTGTGCTAATTTTGCTGCCCATTCCTTTTCATCAGAATAGGCATTTACACCAAGCAGCTTATATCCTGCATAAGATGCTAACTGTACCTGTTTATCTGAAACTGTATAGGTTGGCAATTTCACCGCTGCAAAATCATCTTGCCATACCTACTTCAATTCACTCGCCGCCCATATGCCGCTTACACCTGCTATGACACTTCCATTCTTAGCACCTATAATTAAATCTTTCTCGTCACAACTCATGAAACCAGGATTTTTAGCAATTGCCAACATGGCATTTCCCACATCAACCCCCTTTATCTCCCCTGACTGGCTATTCCAATCACAATAATTTGTAATACCATCTGGATTTAACTCTAATTTAAGACCTGTATTACCAAAGAATGAATAAAGATACCAACCAGAACTCCAATCCATAGTCACTTTTTTGTCTAAAGCACTTGCTACATTTAACATCTTATCTAATGTTGTGACATCTTCTTCTGATAAATACTTTTTATTATAAAACATAAAGTACCCATTATCAGCAGTCATTGGATAAGCATAAATATTTCCATCTATAGATGCCGCCTCCACTGCTCCCTCTACGTTTTCTTCCCTAATTTGGCTTGCTGTTTCTAGCACCTCAACCACCCCAGCAGCAGCGAGTTCCATGAGCTGATCATCTGCAAACGTAAAGACATCTGGCGCTGCTCCTACATCTGCTAGTATTCTGGCCTTACAGTCCCCCTCATCTGCTGACTCTATTATAATGTCAAATGTTGCTTCATCAGCATACTCTGCCTTGAAACTTTCAACCATTTTAGTCAATAACTCTTGTTCATTAGGACCACCTCAAACTGTAAGTTTAACATGCTCTCCCTGTACATTATTATCTTCATGCTGTATCTCTTGGCTACAGCCACTTATTAGCATAAGCGATAATAAGATAGTCATAATAACCTTTATCTTTTTCATATATATCTCCTATATCTCCCTTTATCTTTAATATATATATCGGCAAATAATGTCATTTTTTGTATATGTATTTTTTTTACCAAAATACATATATTGACTTTAGCATTTATATGTCAATATCAATATAATAATATTATTAATTTTAAAAATTTTTGCAACACTCTATTCTTATTAATCTGTTACTTTCATAGTAATTTCTTTTACCATCGTATCCATAAGCTGTTGCATATTATTAGCTGAAGCTCTCCCTTCTACTAAACTTTTACCAAATGTACTTACTGGATCCCAATATTTTGCGCCTACTCTTTGTAAGCTCGCATATGTCGACTGCTCAATTAAAGCCTGAATAGCAGGTGATTGTTTTACTTCTTTTGTAGCTCCCGCTATTTTATTGCTTGGCCCTAATCCTCTCTTTATAAAACGAATTGTCTGATTTTCTTCATTTGTAAGCCATTGTGCTAATTTCATTGCCCATTCTTTTTCTTCTGAATAGGCATTAACACCTATCAACTTGTAGCCTGCATAAGATGCTAACTGTACTTCTTTACCTGCAACTGTATATGTTGGAAGTTTTACTGCCGCAAAATCATCTCCCCAAGCTTGTTGCAATGCATTAGAAACCCATATGCCACTTATACCAGCTATGACACTCCCATCTTTAGCCCCTGCAATTAACTGCTCATCTCCGCCGCTCATAAAGCCTGGATTTTTAGCAATCGCCAACATGGCATTTCCTATATCCACACCTTTTATTTCAGCTGATTTACTATTCCAATCACAATAGTTTGTAAGACCATCTGGATTTAACCCCATTTTAAGTCCTGTATTACCAAAGAATGAGTATAAATACCAACCTGATGTCCAGTCCATTGTTACCTTTTTATTTAACGAACCAGCTACTGAAAGGATTTTGTCAAGTGTTGCTACATCTTGTTGTGATAAATACTTCTTATTGTAAAACATAAAGTAACCATTATCAGCAGTCATCGGATAGGCATAAATTCTTTCATTAATAGTGGCTGCTTCCACAGCTCCCTCTACATTATTTTCTCTTATTTGTGCTTCTGCCTCAATAGGTTCAATGACACCAGCAGCAGCCAATTCCATAAGCTGGTCATCTGCAAATGTAAAGACATCTGGGGCTGCTCCTACATCTGCAAGTATTCTTTCCTTACATGTGCCCTCTTCTTCTGGCTCAATTGTTATTTCAAATGTTGCTTCATCAGCATATTCATTTTTAAAACTTTCAACCATCTCAGCCAATAATTCTTGCTCATTGCTTCCTCCCCATACAGTTAAATTAACAACATCTGTTTGAACTTCTTGTTTTTCTACCTGTATGTTACTACTTTGGCTACATCCACTTAGCATTGTTATAGCTAGTAGTATGGTACTTATTCGTTTTAATTTTCTCATAAATTCCTCCTTACTTCTATTTTTTCTATATATAGACATTTTTAGCAGTATATTATAGATAAAATTAACAATTTTTCAGTGCCTAAATCCTATTTTTTATGAAAATCAGTACATATTCTTCCTTGCTAATCACTAAAAATTCCCCTGTTTTCTAAATGTAAATAAAGTCTGCGATAAAATCAGTATCAAATCATTCCTTTCCTACTCCAAAATAAAAGGACTGTAGCAAGATAGTATTCTAACCTTGCTACAGCCCGTAGTTATTTATTTTTAATATCTTACATACTTGATTCTTATTTTAGTTTTCTCCTTTAACTCCGTACATTAATAAGGGTAGGGGTAAGGATAATAAGGATAGGGTGGCGCATAATAAGGATAAGGTGGTGCATAACGTGGATATGGTAATAAGGATAATGCTAATAAACTAGTCAGTGGTAAATTTCTACGTCTAAACCTTCTAAACCTTCTAGGATTACCATATGGTCCTTGCATACTAAATTGACTTTCATTTTGCCTTTGTACATTAGATTGATTTTCATCATCTTGATATATCGCATCCTCACCCACAAGAACATTAATAGAGGTAGGTTCTACGCTTTCAATAATACCGTCCATCTGACTTCCATCTTGCATGGTTAAAACAACATGGTAAGACAGCATTTTTTTACATTCATTATATAAATTTTGTCCGTCCCGAGTATTATTTCCGCTTATTCGCACTACATCAACTCCTCTCCATATCATAATATTCACCTATACTGAATTTATTCTATATCTTGAAGTATTCTTGAGGATGCAGCTTCTTCTATTTCTTTAAACGCTTCCTTAGTATCTGCATCCATTAAAATTCCCAAATCACTCACCTCGACTCTAACAATAGATTCCTGACAGTTAATTAATGCGCCCTTTAACCCCTGATTGCCATCATATGTGCAAATCTTAGGAACTAAACTGCAATCTATTATAATAGGATGCCCACCTTGCTGCTGATAAACTGGTTTTGCTACTAATGCCTTATATGCCATAAGTGTCCTTAGTGTCTCTACGTTAAAGAGAGGAATATCTCCTGGGGTGAAAAATACCCTTTCACATTGATTGGCAATGGCTTTCAATCCTAGTTTGGCTGAGTCAAACATATCTGTCCCTTGATAATAAGGATTATAGATGCATTTTATCCCTTGTGGTTTTAAATAGGCTTCTAACTTTTCAGCTTGATAACCTGTTACCACAATAATCTGGGTAACGCCTGCTTCCCGCATTGTATCTATACTATACTGAATCATTGGTTTACCAGCTAATAATTTTAATGGTTTAAACGCCTTCATCCTAGAAGATAAGCCTGCTGCTACAATGACTGCACCTATTGATAGTTTAGCTTTTTCTTTCATTTTCCCACACGCCTTCTAATGTTTAATACTTATTTACTCATTTTTTATAAGCTGTATGTTCTAATGGCAGCTTTGTTCTAAAGATGCCATCATATTTATAATATGCGCCTTGTACAGCTGGTGCCGTAGGTATAAGCGTAATCTCCCCTACACCTTTTGCACCATAGGCAAGCTGATCTTTATTTTTTTCAACTAAAATTGTCTCTATCTCTGGTACATTAGGAGCGCGAAAGAGCCCGAGTTGACCATATTTCACACTAGGTTTACCCTCTATGAGCTTTGGATTTTCTGTAAGCCCATAGCCTAGTCCCATCACTACACCGCCTTCTATCTGGCCTTCCACATTCAAAGGGTTAATGACTCTTCCTATATCATGGGCTGCTACCACTTTTTTCACCTTCCCAGCCCCATCTAAAATAACTACTTGAGTAGCATAACCATAAGATAAATGACTCACTGGATTAGGCTTATTAGTCCCTATAGGATCTGTAATCACTGTAAACTCTTCATAATACACCTTCCCCTCTAATTCTTGCAATGTATGCGTTTCTAAATCTTTTTTTAGTTTTAAGGCAGCTCTTCTAGTGGCTTCACCTGTAATAGCCGTTTGCCTAGAGGCTGTACTTGTCCCTGAATCTGGCGTAATATCTGTATCTGGACTTACAACCACAACCTCATTTGCCCTTAAGTGTGTTGCTTCACAGCAAATGGCCCTCATTGTACTTGCAATACCTTGCCCCATGCAAGCTGCACTAGTACGTAAGCTTACCTTGCCCCCTACAATTTTAAGTTTAACGCGTCCTGTATCTGGTACACCTACCCCTAAGCCTGCATTTTTAATCGCACAGGCAATACCGGCATGGTTAAAATTAGCATAATATGTATCTTTTACAGCTTCTAATGTTTCTACAATGGCTGTACTATCATCGGCGATTTGACCATTTGGCAAAACGTCTCCTGGCCGCAGTGCATTTAAATAACGGATTTGATAAGGATCTATTCCTACCTTCTCTGCTAATAAATTTAAGTTACACTCTGTGGCAAATATAGTTTGCGTTACACCAAAACCACGGAAGGCACCGCTTGGCACATTATTGGTATAAACACTGGTACCTATAATATCAATATTTTGATAATTATAAGGCCCTGCTGCATGTGTACAAGCCCTTTGAAGTACAGGTCCTCCTAATGAAGCATAGGCACCTGTATCTGAAATAAGGCGCAGTTTCATAGCTGTCAGTTTCCCCTTTTTATCACAGCCTGTAGTCAGTACCATCTTCATAGGATGACGTTTAGGATGCACCATTAAGCTTTCTTCTCTTGTAAGTGTTACTTGTACTGGAACCTTGGCAATATAAGCAAGTAAAGCTGCATGATGCTGTACGCTCATATCTTCTTTTCCGCCAAAGGCTCCCCCTACATAAGCGCCCCTTACAGTAAGGCAGCTTTCTGAAATACCTAATAAACGTCTAATTTCTCGGTACTCATCATAGATGGACTGTCCCCCTGTATATACCGTTAAATGATCGCCTTCTGGTACTGCTAAGGCGCTTTCTGGTTCTAGAAAAGCATGTTCCTGAGCAGGTGTCTCATAGGTCTTAGTGACCACATAAGCGGAATTTTTCAAAGCTTCTTCCACATTGCCACGCTTAACCTTCTCTACCCGATAGATGTTACCTGTCTCGTGAATTTTATAATCCGTTAAATGCATGGCTTCTTCAGGATCAAAGACCGGGGTTCTTTCCTCATAATCCACCTTAATCAAAGCCTTAATTTCTGCTAATGCCTTCTTGGATTTTGCTGCAACTAAGGCAACTGCATCGCCATAATATCTCGTTTCTTCTCCCACATCTATAAGGGCTGGCCAGTCTTTCGTTAAATGTCCTAAAACTCTCTCCCCAGGTATATCTTTTGCTAAAACAATTGCTACGACCTCAGGATGCGCTAAAGCCTTAGTTAAATCTATAGCTTTGACTAAAGCTCTAGGATATGCTGCTCTTAAGGCACTCCCATAGACCATGCCATCTACTTTAATATCCCCTGCAAACTTCCCTATACCTAAAATCTTATCTTTTGCATCTGGTCTTACACAAGCCTCACCTACTTTGCCAATAGTTTCTTCTAAAATAGGTTCTTCTTCTCTCCTTAGGCATTTTGCGGCTAATCCTATGGCTTTGATAATCTTTTTATATCCTGTGCAGCGACAAATATTGCCTTTTATAGCCTCACCAATCTCAGCCTGAGTAGGATTTAAATTTACGTCCAATAAGGACTTGGCACTAATCACCATTCCTGGTATACAAAAGCCGCATTGTACAGCGCCTACCTTTGAAAAGGCATATTCATAAACCTGCTTTTCTTTTGCACTTAATCCTTCTACGGTAACCAGTGACTTCCCTTCTACTTTGGCAGCAGTTAATAAACATGCCCGCATTTTCTTCCCATCAACTAAAATCATGCAGGCACCACAGGCTCCTTCACCACACCCATTTTTAACAGATGTTAAATCTAATTGGTCCCGTAAATACTCTAATATATTAATATTTTCTTCAACTTGCTGATTCATGTCATTTACCCTAAACGCATACATTTTTCTCACCCCTTTCCTTTTCTTAGTACATGTCCTCCTCGAATCTGTGTCGGTATCCCTTTCCTTTTCTTAGTACATGTCCTCCTCGAATCTGTGTCGGTATCCCTTTCTTGATGGCAAGTTTACCATTTACGATGACATAGACAATGCCTTCTGGTGTTTGCTTTGGGTTTTGGAAGGTTCCTTTATCTTTTACTGTCTCAAAGTCAAATAAAACAAGATCTGCATAATAGCCTTCTTTAATAATGCCTCTTTCTTTAATTCCTATAGCTTGTGCTGCTTTGCCTGTCATTTTATAAATAGCTTCTTCTAAGGTAAGTACTTTCTCTTGTCTGACATATTTACTAAGTACTCTTGGAAAAGCCCCATAAACTCTAGGATGAGGCTTTCCTGAAAGCAAGCCATCGGTACACACATTCATTTCGGGTCTGCTCATAATTGTCTTCACATGTTCTTCTATACCATAAAAGTCCACCATGCCTACTGCATTATTTTCTTCTAACAGTAAATCAAAAGCCGCCTCTAAGGCTTCTTTTCCTCTTTTTTTGCCTAAGCCATCAAGGCTTAACCCTACCACATCTTGATTTTCCTGACTTTCTACACTTGTAATAAAGATGCCTTCTGTTCCTGCAAATTGAATAAAGTTATCCCATCCTGGAATGCCCTTTTCAATATCTTCTTTTATTTTCTTGCGAAGGGCCTTATCTTGCAGACGTTTTACTAATTCTTCTGTCCCCCCATCGTGTACCCAAGGCGGTAAAATCACACCTAGCATCGTGCTACCTGCCACATAGGGATATTGATCAAAGGAAACGTTAACCCCTTCTTTTTTAGCTTCATCCAGCTTTCTAAGCATAGCCTCAAGCTTACCCCAGTTGGACTTGCCGCATACTTTAAAATGAGAAAAATGAACATTGACGCCAGAAGCTTTACCAATCTTAATGATTTCATCCATAGACTCTAAGATATCATCTGCCTCACTTCTTTGATGGACTACAAATACTCCCTTATATGCACTTACAATCTTGCAAAGCGCAATAAGCTCCTCTGCGCCTGCGTAAGCGCAAGGCATATAAATTAGTCCACTAGAAAGCCCATAGCAACCATTTTCCATTTCTTCTCTTACAATGTCACACATTTTCTCTAGTTCCTGTTTTGTAGGTGGCCTATCATCTAATCCCATAGCCTGCATTCTTACATTACCATGAGGTAACAAATACGTTTCATTTAAAGCAGGCTCAGCTGCTTCAATGCACCTTAAATAATTTGCCGTAGTTTCATACTGCCAATCTAAACTTTCATCCTTCCCATCTAATCCTGCTATGTTCTTTTGCCAAGGAGCAATATATTTTAAAGGTAAGGGCGCCATAGAAATACCGTCTTGCCCTAGAACCTCTGTTGTAATTCCCTGCTCTAATTTAGGCAAAAGCTGTGGGCTTGATAAAACCACTAGGTCACTATGACTATGCGTATCAATAAATCCAGGTGCACAAATAAGTCCTGTACCCTCAATGATTTCCACTTTCTCATTTAAAGCAGGCTCACCTATTATAATCTGCTTAATGCGCTCTCCTTCTATATAAATACTTCCTTTATATCGCCCTTTTCCTGTGCCATCGATGATGGTGGCATCTTTGATACATATTCCCATCTTGCCACCACCTTTACTTTAATAATGCTTTTATAATGCCATAGTAACATTCTGTTACTTGTTCTAGCTGGCTAATTTCAATATACTCATCAATGGTATGGGCAAGGCTTTCTAGTGAAGGCCCCATACCAAGTATTTTAATCCCTGCTTCACCTGCATAATGACTGCCATTCGTACAAAAATTATACTGAGTGATTTCTGGCTGAAAGCCCATTTGATTTAGTGTTTCTAAAACATCTTGTATATATTGCTCTTCTTTATCAAATAACCAACCGGGGAAAAATCTCTCTCCTGAAATCTTATGCCCTGTATAGCACGTTTCTTCTCCTATAGCAAAAGACACCTTGGCTTTAAACTGAGGGTCCTCCTTTGCTAGTTCATCAATAATCTTTTGAAGGGGGGCAAGGACGCTTTCCTTTGTCTCTCCTACAAGTAATCTTCTGTCATAAGTCGCCATACAATACTCTGGGACGACAGATGCTCCCGGATAAGGACTTGATTTAATATCAGTGAGTTCTAGAATACCATCACCTAATATATCATGATGAGGTGCCTTAAACTCTTTTATCCTTTCTACCAACTTGCACATACTATAAACCGCATTAACGCCTTTCTCGGGATTAGCAGAATGAGCTGGTACCCCAAAGGTCTCCATCTTCACTTCACCTCTGCCACGCTGCCCAATTTTTAGATTTAAGTTGGATGCCTCGCCAATAATGACATAATCTGGTTTCACCATCTCACTAATGCTTCTGGCCGCAACACCTTCAAAACATTCCTCATGAACTACTCCAGCTACATAAATCTCTCCAGCAAATTCCTTGCCTGTATCTTTAGCAAAGTTAGCTGCAGCCTCCACCATAGCTGCTACAGCTCCTTTCATATCCGAAGTCCCCCTCCCATAAATCTTCCCATCTACAATTTTTCCGCCAAAAGGAGGATATATCCATTTTTCTTCGTCTTCTACAGGTACAGTATCCATATGCCCATCAAACAAAATACGTTTTCCAGGCTTTTTCCCCCTAATCACGCCCACCACATTACCATATCCATCTCGTCTTATCTCATCAAACCCACTTCTCCTAAAATATGCTTCAAGCACTCTAACTACACCTTGCTCTTCCCCAGAATAACTCCTTTCACGAACTAATTCTTGGCACAATGTCGTAACAGCCCTCTTCCTACTCTCACTAAGCATCTTCCTCACTCCTTCCATAAACTCTCTACGCATCTTACTGCTCTTTTTATTTCCTATTCTCTACGCCTATTCTCTAATTCTACTTTCTTCACCTTCCCACACAATCCGTCTATAACTTGCCTTATCTGTATCTCCCTCGGAGTTAAAGCACAAAATAACCGATTCTGCGTTAATGCCTAATGCTATCTTTAAATCTTCAAGCCCTTTGTCTGTCATAATTTCATACATACAACCAAATCCAGCTGCACCACTCTCCCCCGCAATAATACGGAGGTCATCTTTTAAAGGCGACGATAAAACGCGCATCCCATCTGCTGCTGCATAATCCGGACAAGAAATAAAGTGCTCCACATAATCTCTTAAAACATCAACCCCCACAGTTACAGTTTCACCGCAAGCTAAGCCTGCCATAATGGTATGCATATAACCTGTTACAGGATGAATCTTTCCATCATTAATTTTCATCGTTTTAAAAACACAAGCGGCTTCATTAGGTTCTACTATTGTAATCACAGGTTTTTCTTCTCCATAAACATCTGCAAAAAATCCTGCTACTGCTGTTGCAAAAGAACCAACTCCTGCCTGCACAAAAATATGTGTCGGTTTAACCCCCTTAAGCTGCTCATAAACTTCTAAGACCATAGTGGTATAACCTTGCATAATGGCAATAGGAATCTCCTCATAACCTGGCCATGATGTATCTTGAACTAAAACCCAATTATTTTTTGCAGCATGTTTGCTTGCTAAACGCACAGCATCATCATAATTAAAATCTGTAATCTTAACCTTTGCACCTTCTGCTTTAATATGATTCAATCGCTCCATACTACTTCCCTTAGGCATATAAATTACGCAATCTTGCATAAGCTGTTTAGCCGTCCATGCTACGCCTCTTCCATGATTGCCATCTGTAGCTGAAATAAAGGTCATCTTCCCAAGCTTTCTTCTTGTTTCTCTAGAAACAAGTTGCTCATAAGTGAGTTCTTCCTTCTTTATACCTAACTGCTTCGCAATATAACTGCCAATGGCAAAGCTGCCACCTAGCACTTTAAAGGCATTCAGCCCAAAGCGATAAGACTCATCCTTGATATAAATTTCTTTTACCCCCAGCTCCCCTGCCAATGCATTTAATGCTCTTAAAGGTGTTTCCTGATACATAGGGAAACTTTCATGATACTTTTTTGCACTTTGGGCAACTTCTTTTCCCACAAAGCTTACATCGGCTTTAGCTTCTTTTTTACCTTCTCTTGATACAATTTCAAATCCCATATTATAGCCTACCTTCCTTTTTGATTTTACTCACCACTGTCGCTACTAAAGGAGATACACTCTGAAGCTTGCCATCTTTACGATAAGCTAAAATTAGATTTTCACCTTTATGACTTAGTATTACCTCGCACCTACAAAGCACCCCATCATTAGTACTATTCATAAAGCTTTCTTTATCTGTAAAGAGCGTCAATTTCTCTTTGTAGGGGCTATGGCCTCTAATACATTCACAAGCGCAGCACCCACATTCATTACACAAATCATCTATATGTACAATATATTTTTTTCCCTCTATCTGTACTGCCACATTCGCCCGATTAGGACAAACATCCATGCAGTTCTCACACTTACTGCACAGCATGTCATATGCCTTAGACCTTTTAAATAAGTGTGTTGCTTTATAATCATAATCTTTATCTAAAACTGCTGCCTCAGCTAATGCCTTAAGTTTTTCTACTTGAAGTCTACCACTTACCTGCTCTTCACTTTTATCCTCTCTTCTGCTTGCCTTTATTAATCGAGATAAATTTTTATATCCCCCTGGTTTTAATAAAAATGAAGACACCGTAATAGGAAAAACGCCCGTTTCTAATAATGCTTTTATATTACTTGTATCAATACCGCCAGAATATGATATTTTGATATCACCTCTAAAATATTTTGCCAGTTCATAGGTGACTCCCATTGCTATAGGATAAAGTATGGGACCAGACATATACATCGCTTCACCCATTAGCTCCTGATGCTGAATACAAACAGGTAAAGTATTGGTCAGTTTAATCCCAAATGTACGCTGACATACTTTTGCAACCTGTTGCAAATCTGCTATGAGCTTCTGAACCTCACCAAGATTTAAATCCTTTTCAAACATTTCCCCGACAAAGCGAACATCTTCATAACCTTTGGCATCTAAGATTTGTCTTATTTTTTCTTCCCCTAACAAGGTCGGATTTAATTTCACATAAGTATGAAGGCCCTTTTCCTTCATTAAATAAGTAGCAATTTCCTCAATCTCTTCCTTCTTACATCCATGTAACGTTGATAATGTCACTGTGTCTGAAATCCTGTCACAACAGAGTATCTCATCTATTTCTAAGTCACTTAGTCCCCAAAGCTTCTGGCCATTTGTTCTAATGTAGCGACAGTCCTTTTGCCACTCTTCTGATAAACTGGCCTTTTTCATTGTTTCTATAAAGGCATCTACCTTAGCGGATTTAATTCCCTCTAAGTCATAGCCCACACTCATAATGAAATGAACATCTTCTAATGGTCTAAGACCTAAAACTCTACTTAAAACACCTATTAATAAATAAGCCTTGATATATTCATCTCCAGCTTCTTTAATTGTCAGTTCTGTGGACCACTCTGTGTTATAAACTTCATACCCTACATAAATACAAGGCTTTGTAATATTTAGTGCCTTACCCTCTAAAACCTGTACTGTCTTAAGTTCAAAATAAGTGGCGCCTGCTGCATAGGCACAAATAATATTAGTCGCGAGCTGTGTATGTGGCCCCGCTGCTGGTCCTATAGGCACCTCCTCTGTCGTCTCTATAACCGGCACCCCATAAAATGATTTACTTTGATTATATTCTGCCATAAGACTCTGAATCATCTTTTCAAATAACATAGGCCGCATTTTATCACGCATTGTCTCTCCCCTCCTTCTAACGCCTAATCTAATCTTTTCCAAAACGCTGCTACTTGCTGCCTACACGCTGCAAGTAATTCCTTTTCATCTATCCCCATTATCTGTCTATGCAGCATAACAATTTGACCATTTATAATTGTCGTATCAGTCATTGCCCCCTGCATGCCAAACATAAGGTGTCCATTAATATTTTCTGCTGTCATAGGGGTATAAGGTGTATAATCCATCATTATAAGGTCCGCCTTAGCCCCTTGTTTTAAAATACCAATAGGACACTCAAACACCTTACTTGCCATTTCACTATTATGCTGAAATAAACACCTGCAAGCTTCATCAAATCCTCTATTTGGCAAACCTCGCTGATGTTTCTGCAAAATATTGGCCACCTTTAGAGATTCAAGCATATCATTGGTATAACCATCTGTACCAAGTCCTACTCTTAAGCCTTCATCTAACATGCCAATAATATCTGGTGCCCCTACTGCATTATTCATATTAGACTCTGGATTATGAATAACTGTGGTCTTCGTTTCTTTTAAAAGCTTTCTGTCTTCCTTGTCTATATGGATGCAGTGACCTGCCAACGTATCTTTTCCTAATATCTCTTCATCAAACAATCTTCTTACCACAGACTTCCCATAGCGCTCTTTACTAAAGCCTGCATCATACCTACCTTCTGCAATATGGATATGATATCCTGCACCAAAGACATTTTCTTTTCTAACCTGCGCCAATGTTTCATCACTTAATGTAAATGAGGCATGAAGGCCTATTAGTCCTTTAACCATATCACTTGCCATTGCCTTGGCATATGCTATAAAGGCTATATTCTCTTCTATGGCTTCCCTCGTCTTCTCACTCCCCTCACGGTCTGAAATTTCATAAGCTAGACATGTTCTCACATGTAATTTTTGAGCTGCCTTTTCAATCTCAAACAAGCTACCTACTACACTGCCATAACTGGCATGATGATCAATAACAGTGGTTACGCCATTTTTAATACATTCTATATACGTTACTAACGCACTATAATACACTTCTTCTAGTGAAAGATGATGGTCAATTTTCCACCATAAGCTTTTTAGCGTTTCTATAAAATTTTGAGGTACAGGCCCCTTCAAATGAAGCCCTCTTGCAAAGGCACTATAAATATGGGTATGCCCATTAATAAAGCCAGGCATAATGACCTTTCCCTTTGCATCTATAATGTCACTTTCTGGATACTTTGATCTGACCTTCTCAAAAGGTCCGACTTCCGTAATCTCCGTCCCTTCTATTACAACAGCACCATTTGTATAATAAGGTTTTATTTCATCTCTTGTTATAACGGGTCCATTTCCTATAATTATCATGCCTTCTGCCTCCTTTAACCTCACTTCTGATTAAACGCTAACATCCACTAAATCAAGGACTTCATCACATGCCTTAAGGGTCAGCTGGTTTATAAATTCCTGAAGCAAATTTAAACATACCCGTTTGCGATATGAGGCCGTGGAGCGCTGATCATCGATAGGCCTAATATATGCCGCATAATCATTTATAAATTCTTCTTGATGTGCCTTTATGTCTGTTACCTTCTTACCTATCCATTTCGCCTCTAACTCACCTCGTCTCACAACTGTTATGTCCACAGCGCCAAAGGCAATGCGTACATCACAAAGTATCCCTTTTTTTACCTTGCCTAATCCGATGAGGGAAAGCTTGGAAATCGCTTCTGATTTTCTGGCACCTACCTTTTCATACATATGAACATTCATGTCTTGCCATGCATCTTCTGAAATTTCAATTCCTATAACGATTTCATGGGCTGCAAGTTTAATCTGCCTTATCCCTAAGATAAATTGTGCAATGGGCATCTTTTTTATCATGAGTTTACCTTGTTCTAAACTTGCCAACACTACCTGGGCTGATAATGCATAAAGTAAAGGCAATGTATCGCCTGCTGGTGAGGCATTGCAAACATTTCCTGCCATTGTTCCAGCATCACGTATGGCAGGTGAAGCAATCTGCCGTATCACCTGTTTTAAAATCTCTGGTACTTCTTCGTTTTCTAATAACTCAAAATATGTAGCACATGCACCAATGGAAAGCACTCCGTCTTTTTTTGTAACTGCTTTTAATGCTTGTATTTGATTTAAAAATACCATATGTTCCGCCGTCTTTTTCATTACCATAAGATCGGTACCGCCATTTACTAGCAAAGTATTTTGATACTGCACAAGAAAGCTGCAGGCTTCTTTCACTGTTTTAGGATAATGTCCTGTTACCATAAGCCTTCCCCCTCCTGTGCTGCCATCATTACAGCTTCTATAATCATGTTATAACCTGTACAGCGACATAAATTCCCTGAAATGCCTTCTCTAATTTCTTCTTCTGTGGGATGAGCCTTTTTAGAAAGTAAGCTTTCTGCTGCCATAATCATCCCAGGTGTACAATAACCGCACTGTACTGCACCTGCCTTAGCAAACGTTTTTTCTAAAAGTTTATAGCGCCTTGTTTCCCTAAAGCCTTCTATGGTCACAACTTTAGCATTTTGCATACTCCCCATGGCTACAATGCAAGCATTCATTAGCTTTCCATTTACTAAAACGCTACATGCCCCACATTCACCTTCACCACAACCTTCTTTCGGCCCAGTAAGCTGAAATTCCTCACGTAAAACATCTAATAAACGTCTATGTGGTTCGCAATCAGTTGTTACTGCCATACCATTTAAATAAAAGTTAATCATTTATCATCACCTCCATGAGTTTCTCTGGTGTCACAGGAATCTCATACATTACTTTGCCAATAGACTGTTCTACTGCGGCTTCATAAGCTGGTGCAGTTCCAATAAGTGTTAACTCGCCTGCCCCTTTCGCCCCAAACGGACCCTCCTTATAAGGATTATCAATAAATGCCACCTGAAAATTCACTGTGTCCTTTGCCGTTGGAATCATATAATCTGTAAAGCTAGATTGATAAATTCTGCCTGCTACATTTTCCATCTTTTCCATAGAACCATAGCCTATTCCCTGTAACATGCCCCCTTCTGCTTGCCCCCTCATAATTGTTTCATCAATGGTTTTACCCACATCAAAGACACCCCATACACCTATTAGCCTTGTCACCCCTAAAAGTATATCTGTCTCTACCTCCACGACATTCATTCCATAGGAATAAGTAGGATAAGCATCACCTTGAAAGGTATTGATATCCCAAGGAATCATATTTGGATGCTGATAGTGTTCTTCTATCACAAAGGTTTCTTCTTGCCATCTTGCCTTCATCTTGTGTGCAGCACGTTCCAAAAGTTTGCCTACTATCATAAGCGACCTAGAAGCAACAGTCGGCCCTGAATTAGGGACAAGGTCTGTATCTGGATTTTCAATCTTCACATTTTCCAAGGGTATTTCTAAAATTTGTGCCACAATCTTACTAAAGGTCGTCTTAATCCCCTGCCCAATATCTGTATTGCTAGCTAAAATTTCTACTGTCTCATCCTTATACTTCACAAGTTTCACTACAGACTTAATCAAATCTTTTTCTGCAGACCCCGTGAAGCCACAGCCATGTAAAAATACTGATAATCCAATGCCTCTTCTAAAACGACCTGTCTGCATCTTGGCATAAGCCTTATATTTCTCACTATAATTAGAAACCTTTTCTATGTGGCGCAACATATCCGGTATAGGCACATAATCATGAAACTGTCCATTGGTAGCTGTTAAATCATATTGTTTAACAAAATACTTCTGACGTATTTTAAGCGGCGTAAGCCCTATCTTTAAAGCAATATGATTCATCAAAGTTTCAATAGCAAAAAAGCTTTGCGGTGCCCCAAAACCACGGTATGCCCCATTTGAAACCCGATTAGTAAGCATAGCTGCCCCATTAACATCTAAATTGGGAATATTATAGACACCTACTGCTGCAATTAACGCACGTTGCAGCACCACGCTAGATAAACCGGCATAGGCACCTGCATCTAATTTAATATCTGCCTTAATCCCTATAATTTCATTGTTCTCGTCTAATGCTGCACTATATTTTAAAATAGCCGGATGTCTTTTGGGTGTAACTGCCATATCCTCCCTACGATTTAAAATAAGCTGTACCGGTTTTCCTGTTTTCTTAGCTGCCACCGCTACTTGGCATGCAATTAAAGAAGGATAATCTTCCTTTCCCCCAAAGCCCCCTCCAGTTGTTGTCTGTATAATCTGTACGTGTTTTTCATCAAGTCCCATCGCCTGCATCACCGCACTGTGTACATAATAAGGACACTGCATAGAACCATAGACACTTACTTTTCCATCTTTATAAATCCCTACTGCTCCTTGTGGTTCAATATAAGCTTGTTCTTGATAACCAGTAGTAAATGTTTCCTCTATAATGCTTTTTGCTTTCTTAAAAGTATGCTCAGGGTCACCTTTTATGTAATGATAGGAAGCTACTGATTGGGTAGCTTCTTCGATAGATAAAATAGGTACTTTCTCCTTATATGTTACTTTTACGCTTTCCACCAATCTCCTAACTTCTTCTTTACAAGGCCCTGCAATCATTAAAATAGGGTCACCTATATACCGCACTTCATCTGCTGCAAAAATCGGTTGTTCACTGGTAATAACTTTCAGGAGATTTTCTCCTGGCACATCACTCGCATCTATAACATAATAACCCTCTGGCAACTTAGGCAGATGCACTAACTCAATTTTGCCAAAGCTTATAGTTCCTCGTACCAACATGCCATATAACATACCCTCAAACTTTAAATCACCAATATACTTTGCCTTACCACTCATTTTAATCACATGGTCTTTCTTAGTGACGGCTTTACTAATATCTGTCATTTGCCTCCCCCCCTTCTGATATACATCCCCTGGTGTGTCTTCAAACTGCCTTTCTCCAATACAACACTTCCTCTTATTAAAACGGTTTCAATGCATCCCTTAAGGTGTTTCTTGTCATATACACTCATGGCATCATTAACAAACGTTTCACCTGCTGCATCAAAAATAACAATATCTCCGTCAAAGCCCGGTAAAAGTGCCCCCTTTTGCTGGAGCCCATAGACTTTTGCTGGCCCTCTTGTAAACTTATCAATCACTTTAAAGCCATAGGCATTGTACATATTGAGGAAAGCATAACGTATCCCCCCTATTCCCATAGGAATTTCTGAAGTATAAGCATGTGCCTTCTGCCTTTTGGTATAAGGACAATGGTCTGTTCCTATCGTTGTAATCTCATCTATGTAGCAACTTAGTAGCTTTCTTTCCTCCTCTTCTCTAAGAGGTGGCGTCATTGTATACTTATAGCCATCTTTCCAATCTAAACATGTACTGTTTAATAGAAAATAGTGGGGACAGCTTTCTAATATAATCTGATGATTCTTTAACTCCTTCTGAAATACCTTACGAAGAAGCGCTACCGTGCTGCCAGCACTTACATGAACGATATAGAGATTGCCACCTGTCTTTCTTGCCATTTGTGCCAACTTTACGACCTCTATATTTTCTGCAAGTGTTGGTCTTGCCTTTTCATGGTCTTTCACTAAAATATCCTTTGCCTTATTAATCAGCTCATCATTTTCTGCATGAATTAAAATTATAGCCTTCTGCTTCCCGCTTTCCTGTAATAATTCATAAATGGTGCCATCAAAAGTTCTGCGGTCAGTCTCTGAATAAGTCGTAAATAGTTTTACTGAATTAATGCCATATGCTTTAGCTGTTTCTATGATTTCCTTTGCTGGTGATGTGGGATTTGCTACAGTAAGATGAAAGGCATAATCTGCAATGCTTTTTTCTGCTAATGCTTGCCGTGTCTTAAAGGCACCTTTTATCTCAGATATCTTATGAATAGGATCTAAGAAATCAATATACGTCGTCACACCGCCATATACAGCTTCTATCGCACCTGCCTGAAAATCATCCTTTGAAATATTGGTGCCTACGCCTAATGCAAAGTGTACATGCGGGTCAATAAAACCTGGCAGCACATATTTGCCTCTGACATCTATCACCTTTTTAGCCGCTAATACGTCCTGTGTTAGTGCTACAATCTTTTCCCCACTTATATAAACATTTAATTTATGAAATTCCTGATTTATATATACAAGACCATTTATTATGCCTACATCTATCATCTTCTCACCTTCTTATCGTTCTTCTCTAAAGTATGGTATGCCCAAACTAGCTGGTGGTTGATTTTCCAGCTTATTTCTTCTGCTAGATAAAACCAAAACAATAATCGTTACTAAATAGGGTAGCATCTTAAAAATCTCCTGCATGGATCTTGGAAGTCCTGGAATGTACATATATAAAATATAAAGTGCACCAAATACAAAGGAACCTAGTATAGCTCTACTTGGTCGCCATAATGCTAAGATTACAAGAGCAATGGCAAGCCATCCCCTATCACCAAAGCCATCATTCATCCACGTGCCGCCTAAATATTCCATGACAAAGTGAAGCCCACCTAACCCTGCAATTGCAGCTCCTACTATAGTTGCCACATATTTATACCTCATTACATTAATACCTGCGGCATCTGCTGTTGCAGCACTTTCACCTACTGCCTTCAAGTTGAGTCCTTTTCTTGTTTTCTCTAAAAAGTACGTCATATAAAGTGCAATTAAAATAGCCCCATAGGTTAAAAAGCCATAAGAAAACAGCAACGGCCCCATCACTGGAAGTTTTGATAATCCTGGGATAGTCGCACGGTAAGCACTAGCTGTTGTAGCTACTGAAATTTGTCCTACCCCCCCTGCCAGCTTCGAAATAGAACCCCCAAAGAAATTCCCAAACCCCACACCAAATGTTGTTAAAGCTAGGCCTACCACATTTTGATTTGCACGAAGGGTAATGGTGAGAAAGCTATAAATAAAGCCGCCAATAGCTGATACTAAAAGGGTACAAATTAGCGAAATCAACATGCCGCAAAATCCATTCGGTACACTTGCATATTTTTCGTAAAAGAATGCGCCCATAAGCCCTGCAATGCCGCCCATATACATAATGCCTGGAATACCTAGATTTAAGTTACCTGATTTCTCAGTTGTAATTTCACCTGTTGCCCCTAGAAGGATAGGAATACCTTGACCAATAGCCTTTTGAATAAATACAATCACTACAGACATATTACATCGCCTCCTTACGCGCTTGCTGTGGGTAACGTTTTTTCCCGAAGCAGATGCCTAAATACACCTTATAATTGCAAAAGAATTCACAGCCAATTAAGAAGAATAATAAAATACCTGTAATAATATCTGAGGCGTTTTGATTAAGCCCAAACTGACTAGCAATCTGAATAGCCCCTTGTTGCATAAATACCAAAAAAGCAGACACTAAAATCATGATAAAAGGATTAAACTTAGACATCCATGCCACAATAATAGCCGTAAATCCTCTTCCTCCCGCTGTACTTGTAGAAATCGTATGGCTAGAACCTGCTACAATAAGTGCGCCTGCAATACCACATATAGCCCCCGAAAGCATCACTGTTCGTATAATAACTTTTCTAACGCTAATGCCGGCATACCTGGCTGTATTTTCACTTTCGCCTACCACAGCAATCTCATAACCCTGCTTGCTGTATTTCATATAAATAAACATGCCCAAAGTAATGGTTAAAACAATGATGACATTAATAAGCTGCACATTTCCAAAAAGTGCTGGAAACCAGCCTTGTTTTGTCTCTGAATTAATAATGCCAACGGTGTTAGAGCCTGCTGGTTTTTCCCAGAAAATAATGCAAAAGGTCACTAGCTGCATTGCCACATAATTAAGCATGAGTGTAAATAAAGTTTCATTCGTATTGTAACGTGCCTTAAACACAGCTGGAATAAAGCCCCATATCATACCTGCCAGGGCACTTACACCAATGATTAATAAAATTAATAGCCAGTTTGGAAAAATATTTCCTGCATAAATCATAAGTGCTGCGCAGGCCAGCCCTCCTACAAGAATCTGACCTTCAGCACCAATGTTCCAAAACTTCATTTTAAAAGCAGGGGTAAGCCCTACTGCAATGAGCAGAAGCACCATTGTTTCACGAAGTGTTACAAATATCCTTCTTTTTGTCCCCACAGCCCCCTCTACAATGCCCTTATAAACTTCTATAGGATTTTGCCCCGTAATCGCAATAATAACGATGCCACATACAATCAGTGACAAAAAGACAGCAATTAAATGTATGATAATATTTTTAGACTTTGAAATCGTATCTCTTTTTACCATTCGAAATAAAGGTTCTCTATGCATTGATTGCCCTCTCCCTTCTAGAGCCGCTCATAAGTAAACCGATTTCTTCCTTAGTTGTCTTCCTTGCATCCACAATGCCTGTGACCGTACCACTATTTAAAACCAAAATACGATCGCATAAGGCTAATAAGACATCCAAATCCTCTCCCACACAAATGACGGCTACCCCTTGTTTCTTCTGACTACTTAGCAAGTTATAGATGGCATAAGAAGCATGAATATCAAGCCCCCTTACTGGATAAGCCACCATTAAAACAGAAGGTGTAGATGCAATTTCTCTTCCTACTAGTACCTTCTGTACATTGCCTCCAGAAAGTCTGCTGACAGGTATTTCAATACCTGGCGTTGCTACCTCTAGCTGTTTTACAACCTTCCTTGCTAATTCCCTTGGCTTCTTACGATCGGTAAAAAATCCTTTTCCTTCTCTGTAGCTTCTTATCATCATATTTTCTGCTAAGTCCATAGACCCTACAAGACCCATTCCAAGTCTATCTTCTGGTACGAAGGCCAATGAAATGCCCAGCTTTGTAATTTCTTCTGCATTCATCTTAGAAAGTTCCTTGACCGTTTCTTTTTCTCCTTCTTTTTCTGCTGGCGGATAATATAAAATCTCACCTTGCTGAATCTGAACAAGCCCCGCAATTGACTCTAGCATTTCTTTCTGTCCGCTTCCTGAAACACCAGCAATGCCCAGTATTTCACCACTATATGCGGTAAAAGAGGCTTGATTTAGCACCGTTATCCCCTCTTTATTCACGCATGAAACGTCTTTCATTATGATACGTTTTTCTTTGCCCTTAGATTTTGTACGTTTTATATTAAGTTGTATCTTTTCCCCCATCATCATCTCTGTAAGTGATTCAATACTTGCTTTCTTAGTATCTACCGTTCCAATGCACTTTCCTTTTCTAAGTACAGTTACCCGGTCTGAGATTTCAAGTACTTCATTTAATTTATGCGTAATAATGATAATGGACTTGCCATCTTTTTTCATATTACGAAGCACATCAAATAATCTTCTTGTCTCTTGAGGCGTCAGTACAGCTGTTGGTTCATCTAAGATAAGTAAATTGGCACCCCGATATAATACCTTGACGATTTCCACAGTCTGCTTTTCTGAAACACTCATATCATAAATCTTTTGTGAAGGATTTAAATCAAAACCATATTTAAGCGTTAAGGCTTTAACTTCCTTCTCGACTTCATTCATTTTAAGTCTGGATTTACCTGGCAATCCCAATATAATATTTTCTGCTGCAGTTAAAATATTAATAAGTTTAAAATGCTGATGAATCATCCCTATACCTAATGTAAAGGAATCTTTAGGCGAACGAATCGTGACCTCATTCCCATCCATATAAATGCTACCACTATCTGGATAATAAATACCGGCAATCATATTCATCAGCGTTGTTTTCCCACTGCCATTCTCACCTAAAACAGCTAAAATCTCTCCCTTTTGTACATTTAAATCAATATGATCATTGGCCACTACTTCTCCAAAATGCTTTGAAACCTGCTTTAATTCAATAGCATAATTTCGCATATACTCTCCCCCCTCCACATTAATGGTATATATGATGACCGCGTAGCCATCTCTTAGAGCGCTACGCGGTATATCTTACTTACCTTCATTTCCTATTTTTCTGTAATGCCATCTATCTTGATTAAAAAGGCTGGTGCTGAACCATATTCAGATTCATGGAAATAACTATCACTGATATATTCTGTGCCAGCATCATTTTTCCAGCTATCTAATGTCTTACCTTGTACTGTAAATGTAGCTGTATCAAATACATGCAAAGAACCCTCTTTAATAGCTGCTACAACCGCATCTACCTTTTCCGGTGTACCCTTAGCACATGCTTTTCCAAGAGGCGTAATATCTACAGAATCCTGTGCATAACCTTGACACCAATCCGTCTCAATTGTTTCATTGTTTAAAATACAACCTACTGCATATTTGTAATAAACACCCCAGTCATTTGTTGGAGATGTTAATGCTGTATTCGGTGCTACACTCGTCATATCTACGTTATAACCTACTACTGGTATCCCCTTTGTTTCACAAACAGATGGTGCACCTGTGGTATCTGCATGCTGACTAATTAAGATACAGCCATCTGCAATAAGTGATGTAGCTGTTTCACCCTCTAGGGAAGAATCTGCCCAGCTATTAGTGTAGCGTACTTCCATCTTTACAGAATCTACAATACTTTTAGCACCTAAGTAAAATGCTGTATAACCAGAAACAACTTCTGCATAAGGATAAGCCCCTACATAACCCATGAGCGCTTGATCTTCTGTAATCTTACCTTCATCAATCATTTCTTTAATTTTCATACCTGCTACAACGCCAGATACATAACGTGCTTCATAAATATTATCAAAGTAGTTATGCATATTGCTAAGGCCACTTGAAGCCGCCTGGTAACCTGTTGCATGACAGAACTGAACATCTGGATATTCACTCGCCGCACGGATTATGTAATCCTCATGACCAAAACTATTGGCAAACACAATATCACAGCCACTTTCTGCTAAATCTGCTGCTGCATCATAGCAAGCTTCATCTTCACCAATATTGGTTTTCTCAATAACTTGATCTTCACTTAGACCATATTCTGCCATCATTTCATCAATACCTGCCATATGTGCAGCTGTATAACCTTCATTTTCGTCACCAACATAAATGACGCCAACTTTTAAATCTGATGAAGCTGCTTTTTCATCGGTAGCTGCTTCTGAAGTTTCTGCTATTGCTTCTGGACTTTCTGTTGATACAGCACTGCTACCACATCCAATACACATTGACCCTACCACACCTAATGCAACTAACATACTAAATAGTCTCTTCTTCATAATATCTTCCCCCTTATTAAATCCTCTAACACCTAAGAGAACACCACTTTATATGGTATTCCCAAGCACTTGCAAATATGAGAAAGCCCTATTTGTACATACAAAAAAAGGAGCTGCGTGTATTAACTACACACAACTCCTTTGTTGTCCGTTTGCTTTCTACTAATATCATATATCTATATATTATGTATTGTCAATAAATTTTGATAACTATTTGAATAACTTATATTTCTTTTCTCCAGCCACATAATAAAGCCCACCTAATGTATTATCTTCACTTTGTAGATAGCAAGCATCTCCACTTGCTAACTGTACTAACTCATAGCCTACATTACCATTTGCATTTTCATTAGGCACTACCTCAAACTTATCTTCCATAGAACTATATTCCGCCTGCTCTAGAGTATTTTCTACTACATTATAAATATACATATTCTCATCGATTAATGGATGTAGTTGTACGATATTTCCATCCTTACTTACTTCCACCTCACAATACGCATCACCTTGCGTATAGCCACAACCTATGGCTTCTAAATCTAAACTATGTACAATTTCTTCCTTTTCTAAATCATAGACAAATAGTCCAAAGTAGCCATGAAAAATAATCTTCTCTTCATCTGCATAGTTAAGCTCGGGCATATCAAGCCCCGTGCTTTCATCTAGCGTCCACGCTGCCTCTTGAGGCACTATCACTTTAGCTGATGAATCCATGCCTTGACATCCTACTAGACTTAACACAATACTACTTATTATCATAAGTCTTCTAACTTTTTTCCCCATTCCTATTTCCCCTTCATTATTAATATAGCTACTTTCATCATACCTATTTTCTATTATAAGCGCAATTTATTTTTTCCAACATTTACCTCATCTATTCTAAAAAAAATCTAAGAAGGTATCACACCCTCTTAGATTTTTTTCATCTTATTTATCAATGCATCTATAGATTTCACATTTATAAATTCTAGTTATTCATAGTTTTGAGTCATGTGAAATCATTGAGTATATTTCAAGGTTTTAGTTGGTTTCTCTATAGTCTTTCATAAACTGAGCCTTTAAATGAATGGCTTGATCAAAATTAACTGTAATCGTCTGCTCTGTACTAATCACATCATCTAACCAGCCAATAAAATGATATCCTTCAGCAGGAATAGCTGTTACAGTAATGGGATAGTCTGTAAAATACTTTCCTGTCCATGTACAATTTGAAAAATCAGGTTGTATTGTATTAATCTTTACACTTCCACCTACTGGTGTATTAGTTGTTATTGTTACATCAACAGGGTCTTTCTCTAAATCAAAATGTTTTTTTAACATATTAGGTACATAATGATTTCGATTATATAATGCACTGCGTATTGCATCAACTTGCTCATTAAAATAATCTTGTGGTACACAGTAATCCACTACAAAATCAGGTCCAAAACGATAGAAACTATCATTAATACAAGGACTATATTGTGCTACAATCTCATCTAATTTATTACTTGCACTATTGGGTTCAAAGTTTAAATTTGCAAGGTCCATAAATGTCGTTACAAACTGTTCCTTGAAATCCTCATTTTGCATCAAAGCTTCAAACAATACAATCTGTGTAAAATAATCTTGGCCAATTTCTCCCCAATCATAAATATATTGAATGGCATCGAACTCATAATTCTTTCCTAGATTATATAAGTCTAAAGAATACTCTGTATCATAAATCATCCAGCGCCATTTGCCATCTTCATAAGGTTGACTTGATGTGGTACGAGAACGCCATAAACGGTAGTTGTTATTATAATTAATCCAATCTTCATTGCCTAAGTATATTTCAGTAGCACAAAAATCAATGAAACTTTGTATATCCATCATATGACTTAATTCGTCATAGTTTTTAGCTACACTTAAATCATTATTTTTTGCAAAGCTAATAAGTTCATCATACAGCAATTTGTCTTTCTCAGTACCTTCTTCAATTTTCCCTCTTTTAATCATAACTACATTATCTTTATCAATATTATAATTATTTTTAATATAATCATCAGAGTAATCTTCATTTAGAGAATAGAGTCCCCAGTACTCTCCATCTATAAAAACAATAACTGGCCTAGCACCTTGCGTCTCTATATTACGATCTTCCACTAAACTTTGAAAATAAGGATCTCTAAGCTTAGCATAAAAATTGTCATTACCACCATTTCGAAGCACAAAAGTTTTAAAGGTAGTTAAAGGAGTTGTATCATCTACTTCTTTTGTAAGACCTGGAATCAAAGGATACTTTACATTTTTCTTTCCATATTCTTCTCTTGCAAAAAACTTTAAACTCTTTTGCTCATAGGAACGAGAGCCACCTCCCATTATACGCATCCCCAAATCCTGTGAAAATCCTAAAGAGCCATCTCCTTCAAAGTAATCAATATGTACCGGTCTTTCCCATGTTCTTCCCTCTTGAGTATAATTACCAGGCAGTTCCCAACTATTAGTTGTATTAGGGTCTCCACCATTTGCAATCCACTCATCATAAGTAGCACCTTGTACATATATACCTGTATTATAATCAAACAGATTATCTGGGTCCGTTACTATAGATATAATCGGCAAATGATTATACTTTTCCATCTCCATGCCTACAAAATACGTCTTTGTTACAACTTCACTTGCATTACCTTCTTCATCATATGCTATTGCCCTAATAACTGTAGATTTATCAATGTTAAAATTAGGTATATAACCACTTAAAGTCCCTATCCCTGTTTTTGATGCTAATACATTCGGTTCATTTGTACGATTTTGAATTAAGATTTCTCCCTCATAACATGTCGATTCATTAGTCGGTACGCTGCCATCTGTCGTATAGTAAATTTTAACCCCACTTGCTGTAGTTGTAGCTATCTCAAGTAAAAAGGCGTCTTTATAAAATCCGCTTTCCCTAGAAAAACAAGGTTTATCTACCTTTTTAATCGTGGCATCATTAGCAACTACTGCTGCTGTAGGTGCTGCATATAATACCGGTGTACAAAAAGTACACGTTACTGTTGTCATTAATGCAAGTAATTTTGCTGTTCTTTGCAAACATTTATCCATCTTATCCCTCCTCATAATATTCCTTTGTTTCCTTTTCCGGAATCCTTTCCAACAACCTCTATTATAGGGATAAGAAAAAAAAAGACCATCTCTTTTGTCTTACATATAAAAAAAACTGCTGTAAAATGTAACTAACACAGCCTTTTAACCTTTCTGATATTTGACATCTTTTCTCTAACTTTACATATTCTATTATAGGCTCATATAATAGGATGATTCATATGCGTAATAAAAGAAATCGTCAAGTCTTTGTAGAGTATAGAGACAATGTCACTAAGACCCGTCCTCTAAAAAATCGTACTTATACTATGACACACTCTGATGAAACAGGTGATCTTTTTGTTGTAATAGGCCTTGACTATGCCACTGATAAAACTAACGAACTTCAAGACCAAGTGTATCTGAAATGGACTACATTAAATACTAAAGATTTACTTTATGGAGAAGTCTTAATCGATGGCAATGGCATAGAGGATAATTCTAAGCAGCGTTATAACATTTTCAAACGCGAAATGCCACTTGCCCTTCAGGCTATTTACATTGCTGATCAGCCCTTCTTTGATGCACATCCCGAACTTCTAGATACACCTATCCTTATTGACTTTAAATCTTCTAGTTCGCAGTATAATAAACTTTATTCCTATGGTGCTATTGGTAGCTATAATGCAGCCTCTAGATACAAAACAAAGTTATTTCATTAATAAATAAGTACAGTTAGCCTCTTCCTAACTGTACTTATTCCCTCTACTTACTCATCTATCTTTCGAGTTAGAAGCCAATGTACGCTCCTTTACAAATTTTGCATGGTTATACTACGCCTTAACCTAATGCCACATCTAATATCATCATAACTAAAAAACCAAACATTACACCAGCCGCAAAGCCTAATTTTACTCTCTTCCATTAATCTATACTACTAATCTATACTACTTTTAGCTATCCTATCATTTTTATCTACTTATTAAATCTTATTTATGGCAATGGCCACCACAGTGCTTACACTCACCGCCACACTGAATAGATTTACCTGCTTTTTTATCTTTAATCATACTTCTAATAATAAATCCTACTATAACTAATAAAATAATTCCTACTATTATTGTTCCCATATAAACCCTCCTAAAAATGAAACCTGTACTTCCTCTAAGAAAGTACAGGTTCTAATCATTATTTTATTTACCTATTGCTATATCTAATGTAGTGCTTTGTTTATGAGGTTTTGCAAGAAGATAAATAAATGCCACAATTAGTAAGAAAGCAACAGCTGTACCTATACCAAATGCTCCAGTTGTAATAAGTGTACCTATTTGGTAAACACATAAAGCTACAACATAAGCAAGTCCTGTTTGATAACCAATGGCGAACCAGAACCATTTTGCATTATTCATTTCTCTTTTGATAGCTCCCATTGCTGCAAAACAAGGTGCACATAAGAGGTTAAATACTAAGAATGAATATGCTGCTACCGCACTCATGCTTCCTGCAAGTGTTCCCCAAATTTCGCTGCCATCTTCTGCCACTTCTGCAAAGCCATATAAAATACCAAATGTACCTACTACATTTTCTTTTGCTACAAGCCCTGTAATCGCAGCTACTGCTGACTTCCAGTCTCCCCATCCCAGAGGAATGAATAACCAACTGATGCCATTTCCAAGAGCTGCTAAAATACTGTTTTCCATTTCCATATCTTCAAGCATTCTAAACTGACCATCAACCCATCCGAAGTAAGTCATAAACCAAATAATAATTGTTGAAAGAAGGATAATTGTACCAGCCTTTTTAATAAATGACCAACCACGTTCCCACATGCTTCTTAAAACATTACCTACTGTTGGCATATGATAAGCTGGAAGTTCCATAACAAATGGTGCTGGGTCTCCAGCAAACATTTTTGTTTTCTTTAAAATAATTCCTGAGCAAATGATTGCTGCAATTCCTACAAAATATGCACTTGGTGCTACCCACCATGCGCCATCAAATAATGCACCTGCAATCAGCGCAATGATAGGTAACTTTGCCCCACAAGGAATAAATGTTGTTGTCATAATTGTCATCTTGCGGTCTCTATCATTTTCAATTGTACGAGATGCCATAATACCTGGCACACCACAACCACTTCCAATAAGCATTGGAATAAATGATTTACCAGAAAGACCAAACTTACGGAAAATCCTATCCATAATGAAGGCTACCCTTGCCATGTATCCGCAAGCTTCTAAAAAAGCTAAGAAAATAAATAAGATTAACATCTGTGGTACGAAACCAAGTACAGCTCCTACCCCACCAACAATCCCATCTAGAATTAGTCCTTGTAACCAATCTGAACAACCTATAGCATTTAAGCCAGATTCAATAAGCACAGGAATACCTGGTATTTCTAAGCCAAATAAGCGCCATCCTTCGCCAAATACACCATCATTCGCCCAATCTGTAGCCCATGTTCCTACTGTTGTAACAGATACATAATAAACAAGGAACATAATTACTGCAAAAATAGGTAATGCCAACCATCTATTCGTTACAATTTGATCAATCTTATCAGATGTTGTAAGCTTTCCTTTATTTTTCTTCTTATAGCAGCTATCAATAATAGCAGAAATATAGTTGTAACGTTCATTAGTAATAATACTTTCTGTATCATCATCCATCTCATCTTCGATGAACTTAATCTCTTCTGATACATCTGGTACCTGCTTCATTTGACTTGCAATTTTATCATCATTTTCAAGTAATTTAATTGCAAAGAAACGGCGTTGTTCTTTCGGTACTTCATTTGCTATTTTATCTTCTATAGAATTTAAAATCCCCTCTACACGACTGTCAAACTTATGAACAATTTGTGCTGTATTTTTGTTTTGTGCTAACTTTACAGCTTTCTGAGCGGCTTCTTTAATTCCTGTTCCCTTTAGCGCTGATATAGAAACGACTTCACATCCTAACTTCTTACTTAGTTTATCAATATGTATTTTATCTCCCGTTTTTTCTAGGACATCCATCATATTTACTGCCATAATAACAGGAATACCTAGTTCCATTAACTGTGTTGATAAATAAAGATTTCTTTCAATATTAGTCCCATCAACAATATTGAGAATCACATCTGGTCTTTCACCAATAAGATAATTTCTCGCTACAACTTCCTCTAATGTATAAGGTGATAATGAATAAATACCTGGAAGGTCCATAATAATAACATCTTTATGACCTTTAAGCTTACCTTCTTTTTTTTCCACTGTAACTCCTGGCCAGTTTCCTACAAACTGATTTGATCCTGTCAGTGCATTAAATAACGTTGTTTTCCCACAGTTAGGATTACCTGCTAATGCAATCTTAATTGACATATGCGTCTCCTTTCGCCCATACGGCTTTGTTTGTTCTATCTAACTTTTATTTGCTATGCCTAACTATAGTTAGTATTTACTAACCCATAGTCAAAAAAATTTATTCCACTTCTATCATTTCCGCATCCATTTTTCTAAGTGATAGTTCATAGCCTCTTACCGTCACCTCAATAGGGTCTCCTAATGGTGCTACCTTTCTTACAAAGACTTCAACACCCTTTGTAATACCCATATCCATAATACGTCTTTTTACTGCACCTTCTCCAGTTAACTTCTTAACCTTAACTGTCTGGCCACATGGTATTTGTTTTAAAGTTTTCATTATCTACGCTCCTCCAATATTTCTATTTATACAAGTATCTTATTGGCCATTTCTTTATTAATAGCTACTCTTGATTCCTTAATATTTACAATCATATTCCCACTAATCTCAGACACAACTGTTACCATCCCACCTACAACAAAACCTAGGCTTTCAAGAAATTTCTTTGTTTCTTCTTTGCCACCTACTTTTTTTATCACATTAGGTTCACCTGCTTTTACCATTGTTAAAGGCATCCTATCATCTTCTTTCTATATAATTTAATAATGATTTTCATTTCTTTTACGCTTATATTATATTCTTAACTTTGTTTTTTTTCAATATGAAAATGATATTTTTTCTCAATTATTTTATAAACTTCAACTTTTTGTATTCTTACTGTATCTATGATATACTTACCTAAACCTTATAAATTAAGTATTTATTAATATTTTTATAAATGAGAGGTATTCCAATGAGTATAAATGAATCTGCAGAGAATTATCTTGAAACCATTTTAGTTTTAAGTAAGATTTATCCTGTTGTACGTTCTATAGATATTGCTAATGAATTAGGCTTTAGTAAACCTAGTGTAAGTGTTGCTATGAAAAACCTACGCGAAAAAAACTTCATTGTCGTTAGTGATGAAGGCTTTATTTCTTTAACGCCTAATGGCAAGGAAATTGCCGAAATGATTTATGAGAGACATACGCTACTCTCCTCTTGGCTACAAGGCCTTGGTGTTAGCAAAGAAGTGGCCGATCAAGATGCTTGTAAGATGGAACATGTCATTAGCAAGGAAAGCTTTGAAGCACTCAAAAAACATATACAAGGGTAAAAAGGTTAGGGTTTCGTAAAGTGCTAGCCACTGCTGATTAGTCTTCTAGGGGCATGGACACCCATTAGATTATGACGCAGCGGCTAGAGTTGGCACATTACGAAAAAGCTTGTTTAGGGAAATTAAAAGAAAACGATTAAAGGGAGTGCCGTGGCACTCCCTTTGTATTGTCAGTTTTATAAATATAGTTTTGATGTGTCGTAGGTTTTTGTACCTAAAGTTCTTTGAAATTTTACTAGATGACCTGTTTTTTTGAGGGCTACTAGAAAGATAAAGGCAATGCTGCCGCCTATAAGTGTTCCTCCTATGAAGGATGGCACATAAAAGAACCAGGTTAAACCTGTTCTTCCCCAAATCCAGGTCATGACTGGATAAGAAACAATTGCGCCTATGATGCCTGTGCCTATAATTTCTCCTATGACAGCTGCTATGATTTTTCCTTTTGAAACTTTATATAAAATCCCTGATAATAATGCGCCAAAGACAGCACCCGTAAGTGCTAGAGGTGGGATTCCCATAAAAAACATACGAATAAGGCCAATCAGCAAAGCACATAAAAAGGCATATAAAGGTCCTAATAATACAGCTGCTACCACATTAATGAAGTGCGCCATAGGGCACATGCCTTCTATTCTTAAAATAGGGGATATAACCACACCTACTGCCACCAACATTGCGAGCATTGTCATTTTTAAGACTGAATTTTTTCTCTCCACACTCTTTCTCCTTATGTTTTTTAATCATTCATGAATGATTTATTATAACATAATTTTCTAACATCTAAAAAACAGTATTTGGATTTATAAGCTTACTAGAAACCACCCTTAAAGCCAATGATTAAAGTAATAATAATCGCTGCTGTACATGCAATCATTGTAAGGATGACTTTGAATTTCTTAATAAATTTCCAAATGAGCCATAAAGCAAGACCTAATACAAGTACTGTTCCTAAAATAGAATATGTTTTTTGTGTTGGTGTCATTTCAACAACATTTTCACCTGGTGCTGTTTCATAAAGTAAGTTAAACAGTCCATATAAAACTTCTGCACTCTCAGCTTTTGTAATCTCAGCTTTCGGATTAAGGGTTCCACCTGCTGTTGTTAAACCACTTTGGACAGCTAAGGCAATATCATCTAACGCCCATTTGCCAATTTCATCAGTATCTGCAAATTTTAAGTAGTCTTCTGGATGTTCTGGGTAAACATACCCCTTTTTATCTGCAATCGTTCTTGCACATAAAGAAATTACTTGTTCTTTTAAGATTTTTGTATCGCCCTTAAATGTACCATCTGCAAACCCTTTAATAATCTCATAAGTTTCACCTGAAGCTACATATGGATAATACTGACTATCTGTTGGTACATCTGTAAAGCTCGCTTCTAGAGACGTATCTAAGGCAAAGAACATTTTTACAAGGGCTTCTGCAAACTCGTAACGTGTAAATGTATGTTCTGGATTGAAACGTTCATTTTCAAGTGTTAAGTAACCTTTAGATACCATAAATTTAATAGCTGATTGCTGACTACTTGGTAGTAGTGCGATATCTCTGATTTTTACATTGTTATCAATGACTTTATATGTTCCTGAATATTTTGTACCAAATGAAATGCTACTTGTAGCCCCTTCATATTGACCACCCCAGTTTTGTTCTTCATCACTTATTACTCTTACAACTGTCGTAAACTCATCTTTTGCTTTAAAAGCAAATGTAATGGTTTGATCTAGTTGTGGTATAATTTCATCTTGTTTTCCTAAGAAAGTAATTTCATAACTTTTCTTGTCTTGTAAGCGCTCAATTTTAATTTTAAGACCAGCAAGTGCATCAAGGTCTTCCCCGTTAATATACACATAGCTATTTTCATCAATAACCACGCGAAGCCCACTCACTTCTCCTAAATCCTCAAAGCTATCAGGAAGCTGAATGTAAATAGGCTTTTTAAAGCTTGTTTCTTCTGTTTGCAATTTTAAAACAGTATTAAGGCTCTTATTAAAACTAATATCATTTTCACTTAAAAGATTATCAAATTTATCTTTAGCCGTTGTCATAGCTTCTTTCATTTGTGTTAAGAGCTCTGCTTTGACATCAATCGTATTGTCTTCTGCTACAGTTGATGTTGAAGATAAATCTTCAATTGCATATTGTACATATTGTGTTACTTCACTTTTACCAGCATCATTGATTGGCGCAGCATTAAGATCAGCTGCATTCTCATTGTTGCTACTTGCATTATTTCCGCTAGTAATATTTTCGCCTTTGAGTTCATTAATAGCTTCATCTAAATAGTTTACGTACTCATCGACACCTTCGAAATTACGTACCTTTTTATACTCAATTGCCACGTTACTTTCTGCTTGTTCTTCTTTCTTATATAAAGCTACTTCATCACTTGTTAAAACCTGCTCACTTGGATAAATAGCCTGTGTCACAAAGTAATTACCATTTTCTTCTCTTAATACCAACTCAAAAATATCTTGCGCTGGATAACTTTCTCTTTGTGATTCTGACCATTTTTCTGCTAACGCTAATTTCCCATCAGATGGTGCTGACCATCCTAATATGTAATATTGATTGTCTCCAAGTTCATAAATACTACTAATTTGATATTGAAGAGAATCGTCATCAAAATAATCATTTTCATTAATCTGTTTAAGCCATTTTTTCTTCTGACTTGAACGAAGTTTAGCATAAACATCATTCATACCATCTGCTACAAAAGCAGTATTGGCAGCTGCTAATTTGCTTTCAACTACTGCAGCCTGTTCTTTAGTTTCCGTGCTAATTGCAACCTCTGCATTATCCTCTGTCTGAGTAGGCTCAGACCCTTCTACAGCTACATTATCTGCAACAAGATTAGTGTCCTCACTTGCCTCTTCATTTGTTTCATTAGTTTCACTAACTTGAGCCACCTCTGTCTCTGGTGCTATTTCACCTTGTACCTTATTGCTTTCGCTTACAATTTGATTGGTTCGCTCTTGTGTGAGGTTATAACCCACACCACCAATCAAACCAAGGGCAACAATCGTTGCCAATATTTTCGACATTTTCATTTTGCACCTCCATAGGTTGTCATTTTTTCGTTTTATATTATATTTTTATCCCCTGCCTAAGCTACTATATTTAAATATAGCCATTCCATTATATAACATATTAGATATGAATCAAGTTAAACTTTGATTACATCCTTATATAGGTTTAAATATAAAGTATATAAGTATAAGATTAAAAGTAGCCTTGACACAATGCCTTGGCTACTCTTCTATTCTTCTGCTTATTTTTTGTACTTTAAATAAACCATAATGCCACAGATAATATAAAATATCAAAAGCATAATACCTATAGGCGTTTCCTTCACAATTTGTCCAGTGTCCTGTGTTCCCATATAAATCAAATGTACGGCAGGCAATGCACCTATTAAGGCACCCCAAAAGTGAGCTCTGCTTAGCACAAAACCACTTATCCACAATAATACAATCCACAAAATAACAACAGGTGAAACTGCAAGACCACCTAAAAATGCTACTGCCCCATAAAAAATAACAGCTACAAAAAATGGCATATAAAACAAAATTTTCTTCATACCTATCTCCTATTATATTGATGAACATCTACACCTTAACGGCAGTTCCCGATTAGAAATGCTGCTGCTTCTATCATACAAATAGATGTCACAAAATATAAAATCATATTTTCGTCCAGTATTTCCCACTGTGGGAACTTATAATTAATCACTATGGTTGCTATATACCAGATAAAATACTTAACACCTAGTATCCTTGTTTCTTTTCGATTTAAATCATCCTTCTGCATAACTACAGCAGTTGCAAATATCAGAAATACTCCTCCACACAATATCCCCCAAGGCGTTGTAAATAGACTCACCATCATTCTTCTCCTACAAACATGCTATACATTACACGTTGATTCTGATCATCATACTTAAATTGTAATTTAAGCCTATTTGGATAAGCACAATTTAATAAGTAAATATTATATTTCTCTTTATCGACTTCCTCCATATAAGCTATATGCGCTATTTCTTCCTTACTTTTTTCATATTCATTTATAGGCAACTTCCAAGAAGCTTCTATTTTCCCTTCACTTACTAATAAGGTACTATATCCTTCATAAATATACACTACTTCAGTTGCTTCCTTAGGTATTTCTGTAGGGAAGAACTGCTTGTAAATAGGTGCATACCTCTCCATATCTTCATTTGTCATTAAATATGCTTTAGGATTGTTTGTATAATCTCTTATAGGTGGTATTACAACTATTAAAATCCCAATGCTTCCTAGACTTATCACCCATAAAATCATCACTATTACTACATTTATGACATGTTTTCCTAAAGATTGTTGCTCCTCTTTATTTAAGGATAGTAATCTTAATACACTATATAAACCTGGCAAGATGCCTAGCACTCCCAGACCTATATAAGAATATACTCCCACCTGTCCAAAATATATTTTAGGCACCGTTAAACCATACATCCACTTGCATGTAAAATATGTAGCTATTAACACTGCAATATTAATAACTACCATAATCCTATACCCGTTTACCTTTACTCTAACTTGATTCATTTTCTCCCCCAGATTTTGTCTTTATAAATTAATATAGTGTTTCTTTTTCATCCTATCAGTCCTTCGCTTTATATTATCATATTTTTCAACTATAATATATTACAATTAGATTACTTTAATAATTCTAATTTTAGGTTCATGAAAGAAAATAGTATCTATAAGAAATGAGGGAGAAAATGAAGAAAACACTTCGGCAAATTAAAACATATATCAAATCGCATACCTGGCTGCAATATAGTTTAATCTGGATAGGGCTACTCATCATAAGTGCATTAGGGCTAAATGATAATTATCATACTTTATCATGGCTTAATCGGATATTTCCACCTTTTAAGCATGAAGACATGACCTTCTTTACAGGAACAATCATTCTTATAATTGTCATTTATAACTTATTTAGAGCTTTTTATTATACGACCGGGAATTATTTGTTTAATAAAGGCTGGAAGTGTTTTATCTGTACATTAATTTTCGTGAATCTATTAAGTGGCATTAATGCACCAGTCATTCAAAAAATAAGAGGACTTCAATCTGGTTTAAACGCTATTTATTTAGATAGAAATAAGATGTTTGGCATTAATTTATATGATATTTCAGTAGGAAAAGAAAAAATGTATCGATCAGAAGGTTCTATCCGACTAAAAAACTGTTCTGATGAAACAGTAGGCCCATTTAAAATAACAGTCACCCTAGCTCAAGATGAAAATCATCCTAGTGGCAGCTTTACATGTGACTACCCTTATGAATTAGCACCAAAGGAACAAAAATATATTCATTTAAACTATGAGGGCCCATTAACTGATTTGGTAGAAAATGGTGTGTATGATTATGATAAGGCCTATATTATTTCTGACGGCCTTCAAATAATGCTCTGGGATGAAAATCAGCAGGTTACCTTTTATTCTGAGTAAGATAAGTATCTCATAACACATATTATAAAAAGAGCTGGGCGAAATCATTCCCCAGCTTCTTCATACTTGTTAAATTTCTTTACCTCTCCATTTTTTAACTTAATACTTGTCTTGACCCCTTCCTCTTGTTGAACTTTCCTTTCCCCATTAATGTGACACCTAATGGTGAAACTTCAGCTTCTTCTATATGCCAGTTTTCCACTTGTATATTACATGGCACATTATTGGTCTGTGGACCTGCTGTCAAATCAACAGCTACCTGCTATTAATATGAATTTTACTTTTTACCTCTTGTGTAAAATCATGTTCAGGCGTTTTTATTGTCTTTAAAGCTTTTTTAATAGCTTTTTTCATAAGCCTTAATAAAGCTAATCTACACAATATCCTTTGCCTTTTCATAAAAAAAGAGCATATGAGCTGATGACTTTCATCATTAACTCACATGTTCTTTCTCACTCCCTTAGTTTTTATTAGCAGCGGTCTGCAATTCTATAAAGAAGTTCTTCTGTATCTTTCCAACCAAGACATGGGTCTGTAATAGATTTCCCATACACTTGATTTGGACCAATTTTTTGAGTGCCTTCTTCAATGTAGCTTTCAATCATAACACCTTTAATTACTTTTCTAAGGTCATTATTGTATTCTCTACTATGAAGAATTTCATTGACAATACGAATTTGTTCTTTAAATTGTTTACCTGAATTAGCATGGTTAGCATCAACAATAGCTGCTGGGTTTTTAAGGTCTAATTTATTGTACATGTCTAACATAAGCATTAAATCTTCGTAATGATAGTTAGGGATTGATACCCCTCTTTTATTGACAGCACCACGTAAAATAACGTGTGCAAGTTCATTCCCATCTGTTGTTACATCCCAACCACGGTAAATGAAGTTATGAGATTTTTGTGCTGCAATAATAGAGTTGAACATAACCGACAAATCCCCACTTGTAGGATTTTTCATGCCTACTGGTATGTCCATACCACTTGCAGTCAATCTATGTTGTTGGTTTTCTACTGAACGTGCACCAACTGCTTCATATGATAAAATATCATCTAAATATCTACGGTTTTCTGGATAAAGCATTTCATCAGCTGCTGTAAGTCCAGTTTCTTCAATGGCGCGTACATGCATTTTGCGAATTGCAATGATCCCTTCTAATAAGTCTGGTGCTTTATTAGGGTCTGGCTGATGAAGCATTCCTTTATAACCTTCACCTGTTGTTCTTGGTTTGTTTGTATAAATTCTAGGGATAATTACTAATTTATCAGATACCTGTTCATTAACCCTTGCAAGTCTGCTGACATAATCACATACTGCATCTTCATTATCTGCAGAACAAGGTCCTACAATAACCACAAATTTATCAGATTCTCCTGTAAATACTTTTCTAATCTCCGCATCTCTAGCTGCTTTGATTTCTGCTACCTTTTGTGAAATAGGGTATTGCGCTTTGACTTCCATAGGAATTGGAAGCTTTTCTTTAAAATTCATTCCCATTTTTATTGCCCTTCTTTCTTTAAATTATATATAACTTTTAAATATAATCCAATTATATTTAAATTATGCTATCAATTTTGCATGTAAAATCCAACACTTATTTTACACCATTTTTCCCCTTTTTTAATATGTATTCCTCAATAATTGTTTTTTTTATTTTAGTCTCAAACTCGAATTTTATCAACTATAATATAAAATTTTATTTTTTTGCACAAAATTTATTTTCTTCTAAGTATATTTTCAAGCAATTCTCTACTATAGATTTCACATTTATAAATTTTAGTTATTCATAGGTTTTAGCAATGTGAAATCATTAGGAGAAAACCATTTACGTGCATGTATATTTCAAGTTTTTAGTTGGTTTCTCTATATAGATTTCACATTTATAAATTTTAGTTATTCATGATTTTTAGTCATGTGAAATCATTGAGAGAACCCGATTTACCTACATGTATCTTTCAAGGTTTTAGTTGGTTTCTCTATATAGATTTCACACTTATAAATTTTAGTTATTCATGATTTTTAATCATGTAAAATCTCATTTTTACCATATTGCTTCTTTATCATAAGCCTTGACGTATTCTACTTGCTTACTTCTCCAAAAAAGTGCTGCCTGCAACACTTTCTTTATTTTATAGCAATAAAAAAACACCTATTGATTAGGTGCTTTTTATTGCTATTTTGCCAAAAGCTCATCCATTGCCATATTCACTAGGGCATCTACTCTTATATTACCGCTAACATCTGCATGTCCCTTTACCTTAATAAATTTAATATCTGAGCATTCTTTGACTAACTGATCCATTTCTATCCACAGTTCTTTGTTTTCAACAGGTTCTTTTTTAGAATTTATCCACCCTTTTTTCTTCCAGCTGTGAATCCATGAAGTAATGCCATTGATACAGTATGCCGAATCACTATGCACACGAATTGGAAGCTTTTTATTTTTGATTGCTTTAAGCGCTTCTATGATTGCTGTCATTTCCATTTGATTATTCGTAGCACCATACATTGCACCTTTATCTTCTTTGTGGTGCTCGCCATAGCTTAATGTATATGCCCAAGCTGAGACACAATCATCTTTTCCATTGCCTCTAGCGCCTCCGTCTGTATAGACAATAATCTCTTTTTCCATCATACCCTCCATTTAAATCATGCTGATAAAGCCTAAGGCTGTATTACCAACTCAAATTTTGAGTTCAAATTTTGAGTTCAAATTTTGAGTTCAACATTTGAGTTTATTTATTTCTTAGATTAAGCCTTCTGCCTCATGTTTTGCCAAGAACTTAATAAGGTAGCTTAATGTGCAAAAATCATTAGCAATTTTATTTTTCATAAGCTTAAAGCCTTTTATTAAAGTCTTTTCATCAAATTGCTCTAATAAGCGCATAATACTTAAAGTATTGATTTTGCCTTCTTTTGTATCAAGTACACGAGAAGCCTTCACATATTGATTCATCATGGCTTCATCCACAGCACTTTTAAGCTCTTCACTCATTTCTAGCTCTGGTAAAGTCTCATATACTTTAATATTAACACTAATGGCATTAAGATTTTTTGCTTTTGACACATCTGTTCCTACAAAAATTGTATTTCTAAAAATTGCGCCTGCAAAATCCGCACCATCTAAATTAACGCCTTCGAAGATTACATCTTCAAATCTAGCTTTTTTAAAACGACTTTTCTTAAGGTTTGTCCCCACGAACTCGGCTGCTTTAAAAGAAGCACCATAAAAGTTACAAGATTTAAAATGTGCTCCCCTGAAACTTGTAAAATCAAAATTTGATTCTGAAAAATCACAGTCATAACAATGACTTCTTTTTAAATCTTTATACATAAAGTTTTTATTAATCTTTTGTGCATTTTTTAAGTTAAGTCCTGACTCAACTCTTTTCTTAGGTGCTTTTTTAGCCCCTCCATTACCAGCTTTTTTCATGCCTGTGTTTTGTACTTTCTTATTTTCTGTGCCTGCTACTTGTATTTTTGCACTTGCTTCACGCTTTGGTGTTTCCTTAAATCTAAATATTGTATCCATACTTCCTCCATCTGACCTTTGTCATGCTTCTTTCCACATAGTATAGAGTATTTCCTTTAAAGTCAATAGCTTACCTCAATACGCAACGCGCATCCCTTCTCTAGCAATGTATCCAAAGCTTGTTCCTTGGTTATTGTTAATTTTTAATGCTTATGTTTATGGTATGTATTTTTTCCTTTAAAATTATACAATCTATACCGCTAAAACCCTTGATATTCTTTAAAAGTCAATAGATTAATTTTTTTTAGGGGTAAGGGCTTGAATTCTACCTTAATAAGACTATAATGTAGTTATCAACTTTTAGAAGCTGAAATCTTCATCAAAGGAGGTCCTTGTCATGTCTCATAAGAAGTCTATCAACAAACGTTTAGCAGCAAGCAAGGTTTCTACTGATGCAGCTACAGAAGCTACTTCAAGTAAACAGGCCACTAATGGCTCAAAAAGCAAGAAATCAAGATAATGTTAAATCTAATATTATCAAACCAGGAACAAGCGGGCGTTATACTCTAGTAAACTAGTGTATAACGCCCGCTTGCGTGATATCTTATATTGATATAGTGATTATTGTTCTATGGCTCAATTCCCCATATAAGATCACCATTTGAATAAAGTGTCACCTTAGACCATTCCTCATAACTGGTACTACCTGGTTTAAATGAATAATCCCCTTCTTGTACATAATTACTCCAGTTATCTCTCGCGATACGTGTATTAATATACACAACGCCACCAGGTGCAATTTCTCCAGCTTTAAAAGTAAGAGAAACATAATTGTCTGCTGATGCTGTAGCATTCATATCCACAAAGTTTGCGGCTATATTCTCACTTCCTATATTCGACCAGTCACACCAAAGATTTTGATGCACATCTTCGTCCTTTGTATAATAATAACGTAGTTCTAAATCAGTCATCATAATAGCTGTGTCACCAGTATTAGTCAATCTAAACATTGGTGCAATCGTATTACTGTTACTACTTTGGTTATTACTATACATCTCAACCTTCACTTGTCCCTTTATAGCTTCTTGCCCATTATTATCATCCGTACTACCGCTATTGTCTCCTGTGCTTCCACCTTGGTTATCTCCGGTATTGCCGCTATTATCGCCTTCATTTCCAGTTTCATTACTTGTTGTTACTTGCACTTCATAAGGATACTTCGTTCCCACTGCATTTTCATCAAAGACTTCTAAATTTTTCATTTCATCTGGCGTTGCACATACTACTAAATAAACTTTTTCTTCATCTCCTTGAAGCATTAAGCTATTTTCTCCACTATTCCACATAGAAGAATATCTCGTTTCACCTTGCTTTGTTTTGGCTACAATACTTACACGCCAATCGGCCCCTTGCACACTAGTATCTCCTTTAAAGTTCACATTAACCTTCTTGCTATTAAGGTCTACATTTAATGGAATAATATTATAACCACCTTGTTGTGGTGCTCTGCTGTCACTCACACGAAGCCAGCCATTTCCTTGATCTTGAAGCGTTGTATAAATCTTATTATAATTGCTGCTATCTGCTAAAAGTTCATTTAAGTATTTGAGATAATTTTCTTGTCTGCTATAATCCATGGTTACCATACGTCTTGCATAGCCGCCTAAAATATCCTTAATAGACACGCCTGACAGCTTCTCTAATACCTGAAACATATTGCCGCTTTCACTGCTATGTACTAAGTTTTGCATGAGCTGCAATCCTAATCCATTCATATTATCAGGATTTTCTGTAGCATATAACAAAATGGCCCAATCATCATACCAATTCTTTAAATGTGGGAAATATAAATCTGAATTCAATACAACTGGTGCAAAGAAATCTGATTCTGGTCCATAAACGTTATTGCCATATTTATAATAACTGCTGCCTAAATATTGATCTCTATACCAGTTTGCCATAGACTCATACCATTCACCAGGTACACTGCCCCCTTGATGATAAGTTACCACATGAGCATATTCATGAGGCACAACCCAACTTGGTGGATCTACCCTCATTGCACCTGGCGCCATAACAATATAGCCAAAGCTATCTTTATCTACAGACATATATGCCCAATCAGTCTCAATTTTATCAAGCCCTGTAGCTGCAATATAAATATTGGTCTTATATTTTCCATCTCCAAAATACGGATTCATAGAAACCCCTGGATCATCCATTCCCAACTCATTCATATAAAAGCTTCTAATATTCTCTAGATTCTCTAAGTTTCCTTGTACAAATGCCCTATTCACAGTTCCTGTGGTATCTTCATTTCCCCATATAATCTGAAAATGCTCAGATTCCATGCGATTTACAGAAGTATCATTTAAATCATATACCGGATCCCGTGTAATATAACTTTGTCCTGCATAAAGCGTACGCTCTTTCTCTACAGTTAAATTACTTTCAGCCCCATAAACTACTGTACTCCCACCAGTAATAGCTATAGCCAGTGCAAGTAATGCCACCATTTTCCTATTCATAGATATCCTCCTTTATGAAATAAGGCAACTTCCATCCCATAATTAACTCAAATTTTGAGCTAAACACACTTCATGAAGTCTCCCTCTTCCTTACAAATATTTAAGATAAAATATTTAAGTTCACTATAAAAGTTTTTTAGTTTTTCTTCAATCCTCTTTGCCTATAATGTGTGCATTGCTGTCCCATTTTGTGTCCCTTTGTCCACTTACCCAGGGCTATATCACCCTAATCTAAATACTATTAAAAATATTTTGTTACATTTGATATACTTTTACATATACAAAGTGAAAGGAGGTTTTAAATTGACTAGTCAAAAAAAGAAAAAACTAGATAAGCTCTTTACCACTTTTTGTGAAACTTATCACCCTAAAGTATTTAAATACCTTTATTTTGCCACCTCTAATGAGGTCGTTGCAAAGGATTTAACACAGGATACCTTTATGATTATTTACGATAAAATGGAGCAACTTGAAACCCATCCTAATCCTGGTGGCTTCATCTTTCAAACAGCCAAATATACCTTAGCGAATTATAAACGCCAGCTTCATAAGAAAGCATCCTATGAAAGCATATTAGAGGCAGCTATCTTGCCTAGTGTCCCTGATGCCGCTAGTGCCTTAGCCTATGACCTAGATATGCATATTAATGAAGATTTATATATAGAAGAAGCACTTTCTTGCCTTACTGACGAAAAACGGCTTCTTTATCAACTTCACTACATAGAAGGCTTAAACTACAAAGAAATTGCTCAGCGTCTTAACATACATGAAGTCACCTTGCGCATGAAATACGTACGTCTCCGACGTGAAGTGCAAAAAAATATTCATCATATTGCACTCACTCATTTTGACCAGTTAGGAGGGATTTAAATGCTACCAAAAGACTTAGAAGACAAATTAAACAACGCTATTGATGAAATGGATATGACAACACTCTCTGCTCTTTTAGACGAAATTGAAACATCCACTTCTCATCCACCATCTTTAGAAGACAGCACGCTCTTTGCAAAACGTATTATTAAATCAAAAAATACATCTATACCGAAAGGACCTGATTCTATGAAATTAAAGAAACATCATGCACTTATTGCCAGTATTGCCCTCATATGTGTTACTAGCACAACTGTACTTTACGCCACTGGTGCTTTTAATAAACTAACAATTTTTAGGGATGATGCCACCTATAAAATCTCTAGCGACACCCCACTTACAGATAAAGAAGTAAATGAACTTATCGACAGCATGGCAGATACACCTACTTCTTCAGATGAAGAAAATATTGTTAATGTCGAAGACTTCACCCATACTTATGAAAGCCTAGAAGATGCCTCAAAAGACCTTAATGTCCCTCTCATCATCCCTACAGTGCTTCCAAAAGGCTTCACACTTTCAAAAGAAGTCTATGCCGAGACTTATGAAGTCACTCCAGGCCACCCTAGTTCTAATATCTACCTCAGCTTTGACAACTCAGCTCAAGATCCTACTTTAGATGAACACAAACAACAAATCTTTGGCATATCTGTTTGTTATGAAGACAAAACAGATGTCAGCCAAAGCATCCTCAAAACCGACCTGATCTATGACCATACTTACACAAATGCCTTAGGAGATACCTATACCATCTACACCGACGAAGGCGGCATCATCGCTAACATCACTATCGGCGATATCGACTACACTCTCTGCTTCATGAATATTCCAGACCAAGAAATCTACAATACCCTCGACCACACCGACCTTAGCATCTATAAAAACTAACCTAAAAAGAAGCTATTGCATTAACACTTATTAATACAATAGCTTCTTCTCTTTTCCCTAACTATTACCAGATATTTAACCTAGTAACCAATTTTCTTCTCTGCTCTTACAATATTGCTTGATAGATATTTATGATGCAATAAACCGAGCACAACAATTTGTTGATAGTCTTAGCGAAGAGGCTCAAAGCGGTTTTATCCTAATAAATAGGCCGAGCTTAATTCTCTCTCTCCTCTAAATATTGCTCGGTAGGCAACTGAAAAGTAGTTGGTGAGTGGCACCCCTGCTAGTCTGCCTTCGGAATAATTTGTTGTGCCTCTTAGTGAAGAGATGCAAAGGTTTTTAGCGGTGCTGTCTGAGCGTAGCGAGTTCACCGCGTTCTTTGAATCTCAAACTTAGAGGCACACAAATTATGGAGAGAGCAGCTAGCAGGGGTGCCACTCACCAACAGCCCTTTTCAATCCCCCTACCAAGCACCCTATATTTTCTACATTCCTTTCGCCTTTGCTGTACATCCTTTCACTGCTTCAAATACAGCACTTCTAAATCCTTTTTCTTCTAATATACGTACAGCTTCAATAGTTGTCCCACCAGGTGAACATACCATATCTTTTAACTCACCAGGATGTTTACCTGTTTCAAGTACCATTTTTGCACTTCCCATAACTGTTTGTGCTGCAAATTCATAAGCTTGCTTACGAGGCATGCCATCTGCTACTGCCGCATCTGCCATGGCTTCAATAAACATATATACATACGCTGGTGAACTACCACTAACTCCTACTACAGCGTCCATTAAGTTTTCACCTATTACTTCTACTTTACCAAAGCCTCTTAAAATATTACATACATACTCAAGTTCTTCTTTTGTAACCTGTGAATTTGCACAAGCTGCTGTCATGCCTTCTCCTACAAGTGCAGGTGTATTAGGCATTGTACGTACTATTTTTAATGACTTTCCAAATAAATCTTCAAGTCTCTCAAGTGTTTGACCTGGTGCAATAGTAATAATTATTTTACTTTCATCTACGTATTCTCTGATTTCTTTAATCACAGTTTCATAATATTGAGGTTTTACAGAAAGAACAATTACCCCTGCTTTTTGTGCTACTTCCTTATTGTCTGTTGTTACACAAACGCCTAAACTTTCTTTGACTCCTTCTAATGAAGCTGCAAAAGCATCCGATGCTATCACCTCTTCTTTTGTAAAAATACCATGTGAAATAATGCCGCCCATCATAGCTTTTGCCATGTTACCAGCACCAATAAAACCGATTTTCATTCCCTCATCTCCTATACTTTATTTTACCTTTATGAAGCGCCTCTTTTATACAACCTATGCTTCTTCCAAAGTTTCTACTTCTATAGTAAAACGAAACCTCTTAGATTTCTACCCAAAATACTATATATTCTTAATTTCTTGCGTAAATATAATTAATCTGACTTATAAACTGCCATAAGCCATTAAATTTTAAGTGCTAAAATAACTAAAAGTGCTACAACGAAACCATATAACATCTTTCGTTGCAGCACTTTATTTAATTACAAAACCACTGAATGGCCCTTTGATAACGTTCTACTAGATAATTATGATGCCCACCTTGATCAAAGTAAGTCGTAAAGTGTTCTGGTGATTTTACCTTTTCTTCAAGACTCTTCATAATGGCATGTGTACACAAAGCCGCATCTTTTAAAATATTTGTTTTTCCTGCACCTTCATTTTCTCCTGAAGACATATAAAGTTTCACTTCTTTGTTAGCTAACTGACTCGTCTGTACAAACTGGGTTAAATTTGGATACCAGCTTGAGCCTGAAACTGAAGCAATTTTAGTGAATGTTGCTTCAGTAAACGCTGTATAAATAGCAAATAATCCACCTAGAGAATATCCCATAAGCCCTATATTCTCTTTATCAACCCTATAGTTTTCTTCTATATATGGCATTAATTCTTCTGTTAGAAATGCAAGATATTCTTTGGCATTTCCACCAAACGCTACGAATCTAGGTGCAATACCTTCCTGTTTCCATGGTGTATATTCATTTTGTCTTTCCTTAGCATAAATACCTACGGCTATAAACGGTTTCATTTCACCCTTAAGTACCTTTTCTTCTAAAGGTGCAATGATTTTGTCCCAAATCTTCTCTACTTCTAAGCCGTCTAACATGTACAAAATAGGCAACGCTACATCCCGCTCATGATGTGGTGCTACATATATAAAGACTTCATGTGCTTTCACTGTTTCCTTAATGATTTTCATCTTCTCGCCTCTTTATTATTGTTCTAAGGCAGTTGTCATCTCATCAATCATAATTTGCGTTGAAATAAAGCCACCACCTGCTACATACCAAGCATTTGGATCAAGGTAAATAATACGGTTATTTTTATAGGCATCTGTTGTTTTAATAAGCTCATTTTCAATTAATTCTTTAGCAGAATTTTGTCCACCCGCTACAGCTGCACGGTCTACTACAAATATATAATCTGGATTTTGCTCGACAATATACTCAAAAGAAGATTTTTGTCCATGATTAGATAATTCAATGTTTTCATCAACTGGTGTTATTCCAAATTCATCATGAATAATTCCAAATCTTGAACCTTGTCCGTACACACTGATAGCGCTGTCATTAGCCAAAACAATTAATCCATTTACATTTTTTTCTTCAGCTTTTGTATGAACCGCAGCAATCGCTTCATCCATACTGCTTAACTTTTCAGCTACCTCTTGCTGTTTACCAAAAATCTCACCTAAATAATTCATATTACTTTTAAATGAGTCTAAATAACTTGTATTATCTACGGCCATAGAAATAGTTGGTGCAATTTCACTTAATTGTTCATAGTAGTCAGCTTGTCTTGCACCAATGATAATAAGCTCTGGTTCAAGGGCATAAATTTTTTCAAGATCTGGCTCAAAAAGTTCCCCAACTTTTTCATATTCATCCCCTTCATATTTTGCTAAATACTCTGGTATATTGCTTGCTACAACACCTGTTATCTCTACGCCCAATGTTTCTAATGCATCTAATGTACCAATATCAAATACAACTACATTTTCAGGATTTTTAGGTACCTCTGTCTCTCCTAACGTATGTACAACCTTTACAGTCTCTGCTTCTTGTACTGCCTCTTGCGTCACTTCTTGTGTTGAATTTGATGCAGTATTACCACATCCTGCTAACACGGTCATCCCTAAACTTGCCATTAACATAAATACTAACTTTTTATTCATTTCATACTTCCTATCTATGATTTTATGATTGATTATTATTATCATTTATGTTAGCAGATTACAACTTAGTTTTCTTATACTATTTTTAGTTTTCTTACACTATCTTTAGGTTGTTTTTGATAATTACTTTTTATTACTCACCATATGCATATAAATACTGCTCATATAATTCTTCACAAATACGTTCGCTAAGATAATCCGCTGCAATATAAAAAACTTCTTCTATATCATCTTTACTTGCTTCTACCTTTGTCTTACCAAAAAGCTGCTCATTATCTTGAATTTCAAAAAACCAGCCACGCCATTCCATTTGAGTTGTATACATTTTTTGTCCTTTCTAGCTTGTCCTATGTCACTTATTATTTCTTTTTTCTCGCTTTATTATTTTGTATGTCTAATATAATTGCAAATGCCATAAGTCCTACCAAAGTAATGATAGAAACACTATCTATAAAAGGTACACCACTTAAAGTAGCAACTACTAAACGTAACATACAAAGTAATACAAAAAGTGCCCCATACTTAATTATATATTTTTTCATATTTCCCCCTAATATCTATGTATTCCCTAATAAAATAGCAACATTTTATTAGGGTCATTACTTTTATTATAACATATAACACATGAGCTATTTAGCATGCCTTATGAACTCTCTCTGCCGAGCCTCATTTCTACCCAGCTTCCAGTAATATGCCTCACATATTGCCAGCCTTGTTGCTGTAACCAGACGAGACTTACTTTACTTAAATCCCATTGTACAAGAATCATATCTCTCACCTCATTTAGAAGCATAACCTTATTTTCACCTATTTATACGAATGGCACTTACACAAAACAATTTCTTCTGCGTAAATATACTCATATAATATGTTACTATATTATACGTTTCCAAAAGGCCTATTGATACAATTCTTCTTGCTTATTGTCAATTTTTGTTTGCTTGGCATTTAATTAAATAATTCCTGTAATCGCTCTGTCAAAAGACCTACACCAATGACGCAAATACGTCCTGTATATTCTGCTGGCCCTGTTACCACATTGCTTTCCTCGGGTACATAATTAAAATGAAGCCATGTACCATCTTCAGCTTCCACAATCCCTTTAGCTCTTAATATGGTCCCATAATTATTCTTGTCCTCAAAGGTTTTAAGTATGTCTTCTAATCCCTCTTTCGTAAATTTACGACAAGTTTCTACTCCCCAACTTACAAAGATATCTTCTGCATGATGATGTCCTTCATGATGGCAATCATCAGGATTCGTATGCATATGATGATGCGCCTGTGCTTTTTCTTCATGATGATGGCACGTGCAGGTTTCATCACACTCTAAAACAGTTGTAAAGTCATTTTTTGCAAAAGCTGCTAACATCTGCTTACCTGTTAACTGTTCCCAAGGCGTTGTAATGATAGTCGCCCCTTCATTAAGCGCTCTTACTATTGTAATGCATTCTTCAATTTTACTTTCTGCTAAGCCCTGTGTACGACTTAATACCACACTTTGTGCGCTAGAAACCTGATTAATGAAGAATTCCCCGTAATTACGCTTATACATCTTGCATTTACGTGCATCTACTACAGCCACACTATATTCTATGGCAACCTCATAACTTGATGGCAATGTTAAGATTGCATTTTGAATATCCGATAATTTGCCTACACCAGATGGCTCAATAATGATACGCTCTGGTTTATAAGTTGTAATCACTTCCTGTAGCGCCTTTTCAAAATTTCCTACTAAAGAACAACAGATGCATCCTGCATTGATTTCCTGAACCTTAATACCTGCATCTTTTAAAAAGCCACTGTCTACACCTATTTCACCAAATTCATTTTCAATTAAAACTAATTTCTCACCTTGAAAAGCTTCTTTGATGAGCTTTTTAATAAGGGTTGTCTTACCTGCTCCTAAAAAGCCCGATATAATATTTACCTTAATCATTTTTATTATCTCCTTTATTGAGGCTCGCTAGGTTACTTCATCCTTAGCCTTTAATAATTAAACTACACTTTAATAATTAAAATACACAAGATTATCTTCTGGCATCTTAGTTGGTCTAAATGATTCAATGACCATTCGAATTTGTTCTTTTTCTCCCTCTTTGGTCTGCACCATAATATATTCTAAATGTCCAATGATTTCACCCCAACACTGCTCTTTAATTCTTTCCAAATGATCTCCCACACATACAAAGCCCATGAATGAAATATCCGCCGCACAACATGTCATTCCGCATCTACCAAAGGCATAGCATTTATGAGGTTCCATATAGCAAATAAAACCTTCCGCCTTAATCTTCTTATTTTCATAATGTGCCTTATTTTCTAAAGCATCTACATACCAAGTGCCATAGTCTTCAAGGCATACTTCCACTATAGGCCCACTAATATCAAATGGTAACTCTTCTTCTCTTACTATAGAAAGTTTACCATCTACGGTTTCAAATACTAATTGTGCGCCTGGATTTACGATTTTAATAATGCGCTTAATGCTCACCTGTTTTACCAAATCCGTACAGCGATTAAAAATAATAAAATCTGCCGCTCTAAAATGCATCATCATATATTCCTTCATATTAGCAAGCTGCAGTTCAAATTGTCCCGCATCTACGAGCGTAATATTTCTAATACCAAGCCAATTAGATGGCAATTTTACTTCATTAAATAAATTAAGCTGCCACAAACCATTCATTTCAATATAGACCTTATCTGGCTTATACTTCTCTTCACACTCCGCTAAAAGCTGTGTGGTTAATTCTTCTTCCTTTTCAAGATATCTAATTTCCGCATTAACTTCTTTTAAAAAATCAGGTTCATACTCTTCTATCCCCTCTTCACAGGCAATAATCACACTTCTTTCATTTGAATTAAATTTTGCCTTTCTTAAAAACTCTGTAATAAGGGCTGTCTTTCCACTTTCTAAAAAACCTAATACTAAATAAACAAGTACTTCTCGCTTTGCCATGTTTTCACCACGCTTCTCCACATACTATTTATTTCACTTAAAATGGTAGTCCTACCCATTTAATTTGTCAATATATTAAAATTATTTAAACTTGCACTTAAAAATAGAGTTAATTCATAAGTTGACTACTTATAAATTTAAAAGATACATCTCATAAAGTATCTCCTGTCAATACATAACAAAAAGGTGTTATCCGAGATTTTCTTACATCCTCTAATAACACCTTTTTGTATCCCCCTATTAAACTAAAATATTACTATGAAGCTTTATGTCTTCTAACATATGGGCCACTTCCTGATCTACTTCATAAGGCCCCACTTTGACCCTTTGCTGCTCTCCCTTAGGTGCTGTTTGCTGCGCCATAATTTTTTCTACGCCTTGCATAATAAAACCAAGTCTACTAATAAACATAGTCTCATCTCCTTAGGAATTTGCTGCCCCTCTATTTCTCTTAACTTCATAGTAGTCCTAACCTTACTTAAAGTCAATGTCTTCTTTAATTATGTACTCTGCTTATACGCTTATTCATTAAAAGTCCTACAATAAGCAGCATTGGAAATATAATTGCCAATAAAATTCCTACTCTTAAATTGTCATTAAACGTACTAGAAACCATTCCTACAAAAGTTGGACCGCTAGAACACCCTACATCTCCTGCTAGTGCTAAAAGAGCATACATAGCTGTGCCGCCATTTCTGATAGAAGTAGCCGCCATGCTAAATGTCCCTGGCCATAAAATACCTACTGATAGACCGCATAAACCACATCCTATAAGTCCAATAGCCGGCACTGGTACTAATGAAATCACTAAATAAGATGCTAGACATAAAATCCCACTACAAGCCATAAACTTGTCTAAATTAATTTTCTCCCCGTATTTACCATAAAAGGCCCTAGCAGTCCCCATTAAAATAGCAAATAACATAGGGCCTGCTAAGTCACCTACTACTTTGCTAACACCTAATCCCTTTTCTGCAAAAGTAGAGGCCCATTGACTTACTGATTGTTCACAAGCACCTGCACAAAACATCAGTAGCATCATTACCCAAAAAACTTTTTTATTTGTTAGTGCGCTCAGGGTCAACTGACTTTCTTCTCCTGTTACAAGTGGTGCAATGGGTACTTTTATAAAAGCAATGGTATTAAATATAGGAATAATCGCCCACAATACAGCTAACATCTTCCAACTTTCCATTCCAAAACATTTGAAAAATAAGGTAGATAGCAAGACTACCCCCACATGACCCCAGCAATAAAAGGAATGTAGGAGGCTCATAGCCTTCTCCTTATTTTTTGTAGGACACGCCTCTACAATAGGACTTACTAGCACCTCTAACAAACCGCCACCAGTAGCATAAATAATGACTGCCAATAATAAGCCTACAAAAGCATCCTGAAATAGTTCCGGCAAAACTGTTAACAATATAAGTCCTGCGGCGCAACATATATGTGCAATAAGCATGGACGCTCTATATCCTATCTTATCTACAAAAGTTACTGAAGCTAAATCTACAATCAGCTGAATGCCAAAGTTTATAGTAATCAACATAGTGATTTTAGATAATGAAATATCATAGCTTGTTTGTAATGTTAAAAATAATAACGGCACAAAATTATTAATAATAGCTTGTACAATATACCCTGTAAAACAGGCATATAAGGTTTTATTATAGTTTTTCTCCTGCATCTTCTCTCCCCTTATTATGTAATATTTTTCTATAGCATTGTAACATATTTTAGCTAAATAAAAGCCCCCTTAGTCCAATATCTACCACTGACTAAGAGGGCCTTTCCCCTAAACTCACTCTATTTTTTACATCTTTTCTATTTAATTAAAATTAATTAAAACACATTTTTTAATGCTGGGTAAATCATTTTAAACTTCTGATATCTTGCTTCATATTTTGCAGCAAGTGTTTCATCTGGTTCAATAGTCTCTACGATTTTTACAATCTTTTCGCTTGCTTCTTTAACAGAAGCATATTCGCCACAAGCAACAGCTGCTAAAATAGCACCGCCAAGTCCTGGACCTTCATCATTTGCAATGACATCTACTTTAACATTTAAGATATTGGCAATCATCTTTTTCCAAAGTGGACTCTTTGCACCACCACCACAAATCTTAGTCCTTTCAATTTGAATCCCCAGAGATTTTGCTACTTCAAAGGAATCTCTAAGTGCAAAGGCAACACCTTCAAGTACTGCTTGTGTCATATCGCATCTAGTAGTATTTAAACTCATCCCTACAAAGGCACCTCTAGCATTAGGGTCATTATGAGGTGAACGTTCACCCATTAAATATGGTAAGAAGAACACTTCATTTTCTCCTAATTTTGTAATACCTTCTTGCTCTTTGGCATATTCTTTGGTTTTAATGATTTCATCCATCCACCATTTGTTGCAAGATGCTGCACTCAGCATACATCCCATAAGATGATAGTTCCCATCTGCATGATCAAATGAATGAAGGGCATTATTTTCATCTACACGGAACTCTTTGCTCGCAATGAAGATTGTGCCGGATGTACCAAGAGAAATATTACAGCTTCCTTCTCCCACTGTACCTGTTCCCACCGCTGCTGCTGCATTATCTCCTGCACCTGCTGCAACTATTACATTTTCACTTAAGCCTAACTCGGCTGCAATTTCTGGAAGCACTGTCCCTACCTTTTCATAGCTTTCATAAACCTTTGCCAGTTGACTTTCCTCTACATCACAAATTGCCATCATTTCTTTAGACCAGCATTTATTTTTTACATCGAAGAGTAACATGCCTGATGCATCGGAAACATCTGTGCAATGTACTCCTGTCAATTTATATGCAATATAGTCCTTTGGAAGCATGATTTTCTTGATGCGTGCAAAGTTCTCTGGCTCTTCTTCTTTCATCCATAGAAGCTTAGGCGCTGTAAAACCTGCAAATGAGATATTCGCTGTACACTCTGATAGTTTTGTTTTGCCAATGACTTCATTTAAGTAATCACTTTGCTTTGCTGTACGGTTATCATTCCATAAAATTGCTGGGCGAATGACTTCATCATTTTCATCCAGTACAACGAGGCCATGCATTTGTCCGCCAAAACTGATGCCACCTACTTTAGAAGCATCAACATCTTTGATTAAAAGCTTTAGACCTTTTTGTACAGCGTCCCACCAGTCGGCTGGATTTTGCTCAGACCAGCCTGAATGTGGAAAGTAAAGTGGATATTCAAGAGATTCCACATTTTCTACCTTGCCTTCGGCATTCATCAATAGTAATTTTACTGCTGATGTGCCTAAATCTATGCCAATATAGTACATATATTTACCCCCTAGAATGGATTTTCTGTAGGATATCTATCACCTTTTGCCTGATTATATCCGATTTCTGTGACTTCTACGCCGATATATTTAAATACCTCAAAGAGCGCTTTACCAAAGTGACCGAATGCCACTGCACCATGATGTGGGAAGTTTTTCTCAATAAGTACATGACGATAGAATCTACCCATTTCAGGAATAGCAAAGATACCAATTGCACCAAATGAACGTGTTGCTACTGGTAATACTTCACCATGTGCAATATATGCACGAAGTTTTGTATCTGCTGTGCTTTGTAATCTGAAGAACGTAATATCTCCAGGTACGATATCTCCTTCAAGTGTACCTTGTGTTACTTCTTCTGGAAGTGCTCTTGCCATAATCATTTGATATTTCATTTCACAGAATGATAATTTGCTAGATGCAGTATTACCACAATGGAATCCCATGAAAGTATCTTTTAATGTATAGTCAAATTTACCTTTAATATCTTCATTATATAAGTCTTGTGGTACAGTATTATTGATATCAAGTAATGTAACTGTATCATTACTTACTACTGTTCCAATAAATTCACTAAGTGCACCGTAAATATCTACTTCACAAGATACTGGGATGCCCTGCGCTGTTAAACGGCTATTTACATAGCATGGTACAAAACCAAATTGTGTTTGGAATGCAGGCCAGCATTTACCAGCAATTGCAACATACTTGCGGTAACCTTTGTGTGCTTCTACCCAATCTTTTAATGTAATTTCATATTGAGCAAGTTTAGCTAAGATTTCAGGCTTTTTATTACCTGCACCAAGCTCTTGTTCCATTTCTTTTACGATTTCAGGAATTCTTTCATCTCCTTCATGTTTATTGAAAGCCTCAAATAAATCAAGCTCTGAATTTTCTTCAATTTCAACACCTAAATCATAAAGTGGCTTGATAGGTGCATTACATGCAAGGAAGTTAAGTGGACGTGGGCCAAAGCTGATGATTTTAAGGCTTGAAAGGCCAACTACTGCTTTTGCAATAGGCTCGAATTCTGCAATCATATCGGCACATTCCTCGGCTGTACCTACAGGATATTCTGGGATATATGCTTTTACATTACGAAGTTTTAAGTTATAGCTGGCATTGAGCATACCACAGTATGCATCTCCTCTACCTTGAACAAGGTTGCTGCCAGTTTCTTCAGCTGCAGCGATGAACATTTTAGGCCCATCAAAATGTTTTGCTAATAAGGTTTCTGCAATCTCTGGTCCGAAGTTACCAAGGTAAACAACAAGCGCATTACATCCTGCTGCTTTAATGTCTTCTAAAGCTTGTACCATATGTATTTCACTTTCCACGATACAGACTGGACATTCATAAACGTCCATATTAGGATATTTTTCTTTACAAGCTGCTATTAAAGCTTGTCTTCTTGTAACTGATAAACTCTCTGGGAAACAATCTCTACTTACTGCAACAACACCGATTTTTGCATTTGGCATATTATTAATAATATTTTTCATCTTCTTCATCCCTTCTAATTATCTATCATCTATTTTTAATCTTTCATGCTTCATTTCTTATTTCTCATGCAAACGCCTCACTTTTCACTCTTCACTAAATCTCTATGTTTTCTCCAACAAGCCCCACAAAAGCTCCTGCAATATGTGCCTCTTCATGTGCAATAAGCCATTTATTGCGATGTGTCATAAGCTTATCATCATTAGCGCCTTCTGCTGCTATGGTTTTATCATAGTTTGTTCCTTTAGGAAGGATTACAATTGCCTTAAAGCCACTCCCATCAATGCCGCATGGTGCATAGTGAAGTGTGGTTGCATAAAGTTCTACTACTGTTCCTTTTGGTACAAAGAAAGCTTCAATTTTATTTGTATCATATGTAAGCTCATCTGTGATATCTTGCTGTTTGCCTAATAATAAAATCATATCTGTTACTGCAATATTGATTTCTGAGTTTCTGTGATATTCTACAGCATTTAATTTTTGATTATGTCCATTGCAGTAACCAATTTGAATTGGCATTTCGCCATAAGCCTTCCCAGCAAATACTTTTGCTACAGCAGTTTGCTCAAGTTCGAATACTGAGGGTTCATATACCACATCTTCTGGCATTGGCATATGTTCCATTTCTTTCATCAGCTGGCTGCAATCATAACCTGTTAGGACTCTACCATAAGCTTTAAATGCTTTGTCTGATACTTGATATTTCTCCATTGTTACCTCCATCAACTTTAATCTAAGTATTTTCAAAAAAAATGCTACAATCTTTATTTCTATAAAAATTGTAGCATTTACCTCTTTTATTCTCTACCAAAGTCTTAACTAATTAATGGCACTTTTTTGACATTTTCTATATTCGCTTGGAAGCTGTCCATATTTCTCAAAGAAAGCCTTTGAAAATGCCTTTTCATTTGGAAAGCCATTATTTAAAGCAATGTCACTTAAAGTATTCGATGAATTAAGCATCTCTTTATAGGCACTTTCTAACCTTATTTCCTTTAAATAGTCTTTAAAATTAACCTTTGCATACTGTTGGAACATTCTTGACAAATAAGCCGGTGCATAACCGAAAATTTTTGCAATCTGTTCTAATGAAATCTTTTCAGCATGATGCTCTTTTATGTAGGCTGTAACCTTTGAAAGTCTACTTAACTTTTTATTAGAAACAATAAGTGCCTCCTCTACATTTTCCACTCTATACTTGGCAACTAATTCATAAAGTAATCTAAAATATTTACTTTGTACCTTAAACTCATAACCTATTTTGTGTGCTTCATATTCCTCAAACATACTTTTTATGAGATTCATAATCTTTTTATCTTCTTCCCTAGGGCTATGAGAAAATAAAATATACTGCTCATTTGAATAATATTTTTCAAAAGTCTTTAAGGGAATTTGAAGTACAATCGTATAATTTTTTTCTGGTACATTAATTGAATGAATTTCATTAGAATTAAGTAAAACAAACTTCCCTGGTGTTAAATGATATTCTTTTTCATTAATATAATAATCCATTTCCCCTTCATATACTGCAAATATTTCAATAGATTGATGCCAGTGTTTAGCCACTGCATAACCACCTGCATGCCCTTCAAACAAAAACATACGAAAGGTTAAATCTTCATTGGGTATCACAATTTCATGTTTAAAATCCATGTTCTCCACCTAGCCATTTTGATTTTCACTGTTTTTTTATAATTTTACAATATTTAAAGATGTTTATCTATTCCTTTTTAAAACTTAGATTTCTTGCTTCAGAAAATCCCAAAATTACTATTTCATCATATAAAAAACAAGCTATTTTTAGTTAGAATTCGTCTCTAGCTAAAAATAGCCTTTTAATACTTATTTCTCATTCAATAACCTTATATAATGATTTGCTTCTCTTAACACATGGTCAGCTAACAATGGTAAGATTAGACTTCGAATTTGGCATGCATTAATGCCTTCTGTGCCTGCTGCTTTAAAATCACGATACTTTATCGTTTCCGCTATCGTCTTAGCTGTAACGCTTTTCATTGTTTCTTCCGTCATATTTTTAGCATCCTCTAATAAGCTTGCATACTGCTTAGCAAATTGATTGGCACTCACAATCAATTCATTTTCAGTTGGGTCTAATAAACCTCTAATAAATAGGGCATGCTCCATCATTATTTGATTCCAAAACAACTCCGTTTCTCTTATATCTTCATGTGCATTTAGATTACCGCCTTCTAAACTTATAATGTATTGCTGATACAATTTTGCTTCACGAATGATATGTTCTAGTAACAATGGATAATTCATCGTAAACATTTTACAACATAATACATAGTTTAAAGTTCGTTCCTTAAAATCAATAAATCCCTTTAATAGTTTTAAACCATATTGGTTAATTTGTTTTACATAATTTTTCATGTTGCCATCAATCTTAGTCTGTTTTTTCATACACATGTCCATTAAGTCTGACTCAAGCCTTGTGATACTCTCGTCAATACTACATCCTGTAAGCCTACTCGTTGCCTTTTCGGATTCAAGTGTATATTCAGTTATTAATTCACCAGATTTAAGAATGCTACTTCCTACAACACCATTACTACACTTAATTACCATGCGCAGTAATTTTTCAAATGATTTTTTATACTTTCTTGCTTCTTCTCTATAATTACTATTAGCTTGTGTATATCCTACTTCTAAAAATAGTGCATGTTCCTTCATAATTCTTCCGAAAAACAAATGTAACTCTAATGATAATATTATATAACTTTCCATTAGTATTCCTCATTTTATAAGTGTTTCACTTACAATATACGTCTCTCATTCCATTATTGTGCTAAATTAATCAAAGAGAAGAATTTATGGATACAGTAAACTTCCTATCATATAGCAATGCTGCATTTAAAACGACTAATACAGATCCTGCATTATGAACTAGTGCCCCTGTAATAGGATTTAATAAACCTAATAAAGAAAGGGTTACTGCCACAAAATTAATGCCCATAGATGCTATAATGTTTCTTTTGATAGTCTTTAAGGTTGCACAAGATAGTCTTTTTAGATACGGAATTTTTGAAATATCATCACTCATTAAAGCAATATCTGCCGCTTCTACAGCTATATCACTTCCCATACTGCCCATAGCAATGCCTACATCAGCTGTCTTTAATGCGGGGGCATCATTTACACCATCACCAATCATACAGACATTATTTCCTTCCTTTTGAAGCAAAAGAATATTTCCTACTTTTTCCTCTGGGAGTAGTTCACTGCATACTTCTGTAATATTTACTTCTTTAGCAAAATACTGGGCTGTCCTTTTATTGTCTCCTGTTAGAAGCACAACTTTCGTATGCATGTTCTCAAGTTCTTGAACCATTTCTTTTGCAGTAGGTCGTAATATATCTGAAAGGCCTATAGCACCTATACATACCCCTTCAACTGCCATTAAAATAACTGCTTTCCCCTGGGAACGTAAGCATTCTAAAGTATCATGAACAGCTTGTGATATAAATACCTGATGATTGATGAGATATCTTTCATTGCCACATAATATTTTCTTACTTTCTACTTGGGCATAAACGCCTTGACCTACAATCATCTGGAAATCTTGACTTTGGACTATAGCTAGGTTCTTTTCCTTAGCGTGAGCCACAATTGCCTTTCCTAATGGGTGTTCGCTTTTTGCTTCAGCAGATGCTGCTATTGCCAATATATTTTCTTCATTCATTGTTTGCACAAAGGAAATAATATCACTTACTTCTAATCTGCCATAAGTTAATGTACCTGTTTTATCAAAGGCAATGGTATCCACCTTTCCCATCTTTTCCAGCGCTTCACCTGACTTAATAATCACACCATGTTTGGTGGCCTGCCCAATAGCTGCCATAATAGAAGTCGGTGTCGCAAGCGCAAGCGCACAAGGACAAAATACGACGAGTACCGTAACAGCGCGATTTAATGCAATCATTATGTCATATCCTAATCCCCAAGTCACCAAAAAGCCTATTATGGCAATTAATAATGCAATAGGTACAAGCCACACTGCCCACTTATCAACAATGCGCTGCATAGGCGCCTTCTTATTTTCAGCTTCTTTTACCATATGGATGAGCTTTTGCAATGAAGAATCCTCAGCTACACTTTTAGCCCTTATATCCATTGCACCAAAACAGTTTATAGTACCGCAAAATACTTCATCACCTACTGTTTTATCTACCGGTAATGACTCACCTGTCATAACTGATTGGTCAATCGAAGTATTTCCTGACACAATCCTTCCATCTACAGGAATCTTTTCACCTGGCAGTACACGCAGTAAGTCACCTACTTTAACCTGCTGAACGGGCACAATTTCTTCAACTATAGTCTCTCCCTTCTGAATAAGTCTTCTCCCTTCCATGGGCGTAAGGGCAATTAATTCTGATAATCCCTTCTTGGCACGAGCAACTGTCATATCCTCTAAGATTGCACCAATTGCCATAATAAATGCCACTTCTCCAGCTGCAAAGATTTCACCAATTGCTATAGACGCAATCATAGCAATTGAAATAAGTAGTGCTGAAGATATCCATTTCTGGTAAAACAATCGTGTTAGTGCCAAATATAACATCGGAATACCTGATATAATAATCGTCACCCACGCAGGATCTATAAAAAATTCAAATCCTGTGAGCATAAATATTAAGCTCAATACAAGAAAAATTCCTGCAACGACTGTCATTCCTATACCCGAAAAAAAATTATTTATTTTTTTCATTAAAATATTCCTCCCATCATCTTGCTTTTGACATATCTATAAAGTACAATACGTTTGTTACCGAACACTTTGTACGGTATTATTTTATGAGCAAAGCTAAACCAATACAACAAGCAAAATGCTCACTTTGTAAGTTACGGAACATTTTATTAAATTTGTTCAGGAGGATTACCGTGGATAGAAGACAACAAAAAACAAGGGATGCTATTTTTAAAGCATTTAGTAAATTACTTGAAACAAAACAATACAACAACATAACCGTGCAAGAAATTATAGATGAGGCCAATATTGGGCGAAGTACTTTTTATGCCCATTTTGAAACTAAAGATGAACTCTTAAAAGCAATGTGTACTGATATATTCAGCCATGTCTTTTCTAATGAACTCACTTCTGAAAAAACACATGACTTTTCAGGTGTTACACCTGGAATTGAAAACAAACTTACACATATTCTTTATCACTTAAAAGATAATAAAAGAGATGTGATAGGCATTCTTTCCTCTGAAAGTAGCGAACTATTTATGAGCTATTTCAAAGAATATCTCACCGAAATGTTTACAAAATACTTAAACGAAATCAATGTGCTAGATATACCTACTGAATTTGTACTCCACCACTTAGTAGGTAGCTTTGCAGAAGCCGTTAAATGGTGGATAAAAAATCAAATGAAATATACACCTGAAGAAATCGCAATGTACTATATGGCTGTCATAAAAATAAAGTAAGAGGCTGTCCCTAGTTAATTTTCATTAGCTTATGGGATAGCCTCTTACTTTATTTTCTTAGTTTAATTTACTTATCATTCTCTACCATAGGCAATAAGTGAATCTCCTTCTTTTATTCCAAGGGCAGTTGTATAATATAAAATTTCTCCATCAAATTGTGTGGTATATTGTTGCAGTATTTCATCTTCTAAATTACGTATTTCTCCTAATATATCGCCTTTTGATACGCTTTGCCCTGCTTGAATCATAGGATACCAAAAGCCTCCCACCTGCGCCTCATCATAAATAGCCTGTGTGATTTCTTTTTGGTCTTTATAATGTGCTGCAAGCTCTAATATATTTTTGATTTCTTTCTTTTAGCATAGTCTCTAACTTCATCTCTTATTTTCTCCTTATCTTAAAATCAAACGCTATAATGACAAGCTACTTGATGGCCTAATTCTATTTCCTGTAGCATAGTTTTTGTAGTTTTACATGCTGCCGTGCAATGTATACATCTACTTTGGAATAGACATCCATTAGGGAGATCTAATGGACTTGACACTTCACCTTGGAGCCTTTCAACCTGCTTGTCTTGATAGGAATGAATAGAAAATTGTGCATTTAATAATGCCTTTGTATAAGGATGCTTAGCTTCATTTCTGATCTTTTCACCTGGAATAACTTCTACTATATGACCCAAATACATCACAGCAATTTGATGTGAAAAAGATTGAACAAGGGCCAGATCATGACAGATAAATACCATACTGATGTTTTTTTCCTTTTGTAAACGTACTAATAATTCAATCATACTTTTTTGAATAGATACATCTAAGGCACAGGTGGCCTCATCACATATAAGAATTTCAGGTTCTAAGGAAAGTGCTCTTGCAAGACTAACTCTTTGACGTTGCCCGCCACTCATATTATGAGGATATCTATGCATAAACTCTGCTGGCAACTCTACCATTTCTAAAAGTTCTTTTGCTTTTGCTTCCTTTTCACTTTTTTTAATACGTTTAAAGTTTAAAAGCGGTTCTGTCAAAATATCAATGACTTTCATCTTAGGATTAAATGAAGCAAGAGGGTCTTGAAATACCATTTGTATATTTTGACGATTAAGCCATGTTTCCTTTTTTAAGAAATGAACCCTATCTTTATCATGATAAAGGATATTGCCACTAGTCGGCTTTTCTAATTGAACAAGCATACGTACAAAAGTAGATTTTCCACATCCGCTTTCACCTACAATGCCTAAAGTCTTCCCTTTATAGACATTTAAGTTAATATCATTACATGCCACTAAGGTCTCATTCTTAGATGTGGTAAACTTTTTAACAATATGATTGGTTTTTAATATAACCTCTGGTTCTTTAAACAAAACGCTCTCCCTCCATTTCTGGAACTGCTGCAAGCAGCTTTTTGGTATAGTCACTAGTCGGATGATTAATAACCTCATCTCTAGTACCCATATCCACTACTTTTCCCTGCTGCATGACAATTATTTTATCAGACATATAAGCTGCCACACCTAGGTTATGCGTTACCATAATAATGCTTGTTCCAAAGTTCTCTCTAAGTGCCATCATCTGACGTACGATTTGAGCGCCAGTCGTTACATCTAAGGCACTGGTTGGCTCATCGGCTAATAAGAGCTTGACATTAAAAGTCATTGCCATGGCTATTCCTGCTCTTTGACGCATTCCCCCACTTAATTGATGAGGATAGCTATTCATGACATTTTCACTATCTCCCAGATTCATCCTGTCTAACATGCATCTAGTCTTCTCCCATGCTTCTTTCTTAGACATCTTAGCATGGGCACGGATATATTCCACATATTGACTTCCTATTTTTCGAATAGGATTTAAAGTACTGCCACAGTCCTGAAAAATCATAGATATTTCTGTACCTCTTAGGGCTTGCCATTCTTCTCTGGATTTAGAAAGTAAAGAGTCATTATAAAATAAAATATCTCCTGTACTTACTTTTCCCGTTTCCCCTAAAGTACCTAATATGGCACGAATAACCGTTGTTTTTCCGCTGCCGCTTTCTCCAACAATGCTAATAATTTCACCTTCTTTTATAGAAAGATTGAAATCTTTAATAATTGACGACTGATTTCCATATTGAACGCTTAAATCTTTAATCTGCAACATATTGTTACCCCTTTATTCTGCAGGTGCAATATCTTTAGTTAACCAGTAGTAGTCCATTGGATACATGGCTACACCTGTTAACGGCGCTGAAGAAATTAAATAAGTTGTTTCATAGCCAAAAAATACTGTTGCAGCATCATCCATAATAAGCTGCTGAACTGCTATAATTAATTCTTTTCTCATTTCTGCATCATATTCCTTAGTCAGCTCATCTAATAATCTATCAACTTCAGAGTTGTTATAGCCTGTTGTATTAGAATAAGATGTGCTATACCAGTTTTCACGAAGATACTTTTCAGGATCTCCTGTATTGGCAACTAATACGTTCCAAATTAATAAATCATAATTCCCAGAGTCTCTCATATCTAATAATGTTTCATAGCTTACAGTATTTAAAGTTACTTTAATACCAATGTCTTTTAAGTTAGCCTCCGCTGCCTGCGCATAAACATTTAATTCTTCAGGACTTGTATAAATCACAAAGTTTAAATTAAGAGGATTTCCTTCTGGTGTTTCTACAAAACCATCCCTATTTATATCTACATATCCTGCTTCAGCTAAAAGTACTTTTGCGCCTTCAATGTCATATGCATTTTCATCGATTAACTCTTCAAAACCAAAGTCTAATGTTGGTGGTACTGGCGCTTTTCCTGGTGTTGCACCACCTTCAAGAAGGACTTCACAATAGGTTTCTTTGTCTAATGCACGGATTAAAGCTTGACGCAATTTAATATCGCCTAATGCGCCTCTTTGATTCATAAAAGCATATGTAGACCTTAAAGATTCAAGTTCTTGAATGTTATAAGCCTCATTGTTTTCAAAGTCCATAATATTTTCTGTTTTTAAATTGTAAGCAATTAAATATTACTTTTTTTAACCAAGTCTTCTTCATTTTTGTCTCCTTTTAATTTATTTTAATCTTGTCTAGGGTCTAAAATATCACGAACACTATCCCCTAACATATTAAAAACAATCACAACAATTACAATAGCAATCCCTGGATAAATCATTAACCATGGTGCCTTTGATAAATAAGTCCTTCCTTCATTAAGCATAAGTCCCCATTCAGGTGTAGGTGCCTGTGCTCCAAAACCTAGGAATGATAAAGATGCAAGTTCCAGCATCATGGTTCCAATGTCAGTAGCTGCTGTTACAACCATTGTTGTGATGATACTTGGAAGAATATGCCTAAATATTATTTTACTTGTTCTTGCCCATTTATAATGGCTGCTTCTATGAATATGCTTTTTTTGATTTTTAAAACCAAGCTGCGTGAAAGCCTTGCATACTTGGTCCAGCTCACTGCAGCAACTGCTATGACAGCGTTTATCATATTAGGTCCTAATAAACCTGCAATTGCAATAGCCAGTACTAATCCTGGAAAAGAAATCATCATATCGGCAATACGCATAATCACTTCATCTATAATCCCGCCAAAGTATCCTGCAATAACCCCTAAGAAGGTGCCCATAACAAAAATGACTGCAATAAGACAAAGTGTCATGACGAGAGATGTCCTTGTCCCATAAATAACTCTGGATAATACATCTCGCCCTAATTTATCTGTCCCACATAAGTTAACTTGATTTGGGGGCTGCATGGAATTTGTCATAATTGCCTCATAAGGGTCTGCTGGGGCAATCCATGGCGCAAAAATAGCAATGCCTACTACAATAAGTGCAAGAATGAGAAATAATGTAAACTGCTTATGTTTCTTAAAAAACTTTAAAATTTGCACCTAATGCCCCTCCTTTAATCTAGGGTCTAAGTAAGTGTAGGATAAGTCTACCAATAGATTAATACCCATATATAATAGTGCAATCCATAAGACATACCCTTGTACAAGAGGATAATCTCTGCAGGAGATAGCTTTTATAGCCATGCTTCCCATGCCAGGCCAATTATAAATAATTTCAACGACTGCTGTTCCACCAAGTAGACTTCCTAAAGATAAACCGACTAGTGTTACAAGAGGAAGGAGGGCATTCGGCAGTACATGACGCCATAAAATAACACTTTCCTTTATGCCGCGCATACGTGCACCTAATACATAATCTTGACGCAGTTCTTCAAGGACAGTTACTCTCACCTGTCTTGTATACTTGGCTGCCATAGCAGTAGCCAAAGTTAGTGCGGGTAATATTAATCCTTTAAAATCCGTATTTCCTCCTGAAACAGCTACTAAACGTAGCTTCACGCCAAAGAAACTTAAGAAAATTAAGCCAAGCCAAAAATTAGGGATAGATACACCAAAGAAGGTAAGTAACCTCACGAGATAGTCGGGCCACTTATTTTGATAGACAGCTGCTACTATGCCTAATGGGACTGAAATTAAAATCATCATTATAAGCGCCATCAGGGCCATTTTAAGTGTTGGCCAAAAACATGCAGTCAGTTTGTCTACTACTGGCATTTTCATAGAATAGGACATTCCCATATCACCTGTTAATACCCCTTTTAACCATGTGCCGTATGCACTAAGAAAGGTTTATCCAATCCTAATTCAGCTCTTGTCTGTGCTAATAATTCAGGCGTTGGGATATTGCCACATTCTGTAAGCATGATTTCAGCAGGGTCCCCTGGCGATAGATAGGTGAGAAACTAATTCCAAATAAAACGATTGCGACTTGAATAAGCCTTTTGATGAGATGTTTGTCTGCCACCTTTTTCTCCTTTCTAATTGCTTAAAACTTTTCCAACTAGATGATATAAATACATTTCGGAGAGAAATTTTGCATACTAAAAAAGCGCTCATATCATTATGGGCGTTAAATAAGATATACGTATATTGTATAATGCTTCTTATTCACCGTAAGAATCATATCAAAATCGATTACAAGCAGTTCTCCTGACTTAAGATCATCATTCTAAGACGCCTTCCCAGATAACCTTACCCAGTGACATAAATATCTTAGAACTCCTTATTACAGTGACGGGATCGTATCGGACTTACACCGATTTCTCTATTAATCCTTGCGGAACTTGTAACAGTTAGTTTTATTAATTGATAATATTTTTCAGTACTCAGTATAGTTGATACGATAAAAAATGTCGAATTGATTTTATTTTAACTTAAATATATTTTTTTTAATTAATCTGTTTTTTTAACTTCACTTTTATACGCAACTTATAAAATGAGCACAAAAGCAGGCGTTAAAAATGTATTTCTACACCTTAAATTGAATAAAAATATCCCCTTAGCACTTAACTAAGGGGATACATATTTTTATTTATTTAATTTAGCAAGTAAGTCTTCGATGTCTAAACCGTGTACACCGCAAGCTTCTTCTAATGTTTCAGCTTGTGAAGAGGGGCATCCAAGGCAGTGCATACCCGCTTCCATTAAAACGCGTGCATGTTCTGGGTTAGCTTTTAAAACATCACCGATGATCATATCTTTTGTAATTGCGCCTTCTACAGCTCCTTCTACTTTTGCTTCTGGGAAGAACATTTCCATATCTTCTTCTACTGTAGAGATTCCACCAATACCGAAGTTTTCGATTAATACGTTAGCAACGTTTGGTGAAAGAAATGCTGGAAGTGTTGGCCCTAAGTGGATTTCTTTTACACCAAGGTATAATAATGATAATAATACGATGACAGCTTTTTGTTCATACCAAGCAATGTTGTAGATGATTGGTAATTCGTTGATATCCGCAAGACCAAATACTTCTTTTAATTTAAGTGCAATTAATGCTAATGAGTATGAGTCATTACATTGACCCGCATCAAGTACTCTTGGAATACCACCGATATCTCCAAGGTCAAGTTTGTTGTATTTATATTTTGCACAACCTGCTGTTAAGATAACTGTATCTTGTGGAAGTGCTTTAGCGAAATCTGTGTAGTAGTTACGTTTAGATGCTCTTCCATCACATCCTGCCATTACAACGAATTTTTTGATTGCGCCAGATTTTACAGCGTCAACTACAGCATCCGCTAATGCAAATACTTGTTCATGCGCAAATCCACCGATGATTTCACCCGTTTCAATTTCTGTTGGCGCTGCACAAGTTTTTGCTAACTCAATGATCTCAGTGAAATCTTTCTTAGAACCTGCTTCGCCTTCGATGTGTTTGCATCCTGGGAATCCAGCTGCACCTGTTGTGAACATTCTATCTTTGTAAGTTTGTTTGTCTGTTGGTGGTACGATACAGTTTGTAGTCATTAAGATTGGTCCGTTAAAGGATTCAAATTCTTCTCTTTGTTTCCACCAAGCATTACCATAGTTACCTACTAAGTGACTGTATTTCTTAAGGTTTGGATAGTAGTGAGCTGGTAACATTTCTGAGTGAGTATAAACATCTACACCTGTACCTTCTGTTTGAATTAATAATTGTTCAATATCTGCAAGGTCATGACCCGATACTAAGATACCAGGATTTTTACCTACTCCAATGTTAACTTTTGTGATTTCTGGATTTCCGTAAGTTGATGTGTTAGCTGTATCAAGAAGTGCCATACCATCTACACCAACTTTACCTGTTTCAAGTGTTAACGCAACAAGCTCATCTACTGTTAATGAATCATCCATTAATTTCATTAATGTTTCTTGCATGAAGGCATCGATTTCTTCATTGTCATATCCTAAAGCATTTGCATGTTTAGAGTAAGCTGAGAGTCCTTTTAATCCATATGTGATAAGTTCTCTTAAAGAGCGTACATCTTCGTTTTCTGTTGCTAAGATACCAACTTCATCTGAATCAGCCTTAGCTTTTAACATTTCATTTACAGCTTTACCGTCATTGTTTCCTGATACGATATTTTTAAGTGTTGCAAGGAATCCTGATTTTTTATTTTCTTCAATATCCCATGTTGCAGCTTCAGATAAGTTTTCTTTATTTGTTAACTCATTCATTAACTCATTTTTTATTGCTAAAGTTTCTTTTACTCTTGCGTAGAATATTTCATCATCGAAGTTTGCATTTGTAATTGTTGTAAATAAGTTTAATGTGATGTAGTGGTTTACATCTTTAGAAACTGTTTTACCTTCTTGACGCAAGCGTGTTGTGATTTCTGATAAACCTTTTGTAACATAGATTAATAAATCTTGCATATTGGCAAGGTCTGTTGATTTACCACATACCCCTACTTTTGTACATCCTTTATTTCCTGCTGTTTCTTGACATTGCATACAAAACATATTTCTGCTCATAGCTAATCTCCTTTTAGTGCGTTATTTTATTTATTCATCGCATTATTTTTGCGTCTGTTGTTTTTCGAACCTGAACATATCTTACTCTATGCCAACGCAAAAATATGTAGCCATAGCTACATATTTATTTTTTATGACTTATTTCTTGTATATCAGTACAAAATCATAGGTCCTAAAACTTAAACTTCTCTCTCCGATTAGTTATGTACTGTTAGCATATATATGCTAACTTAGCCTACCTATAAATAATAAATATAAGGGAGTATTACGAAGTTAACTTGCTTCATAATACTCCCTTATATTTATTATAGATCATGTATTTATTACTTCACACTAATAGCATCTACAGGGCAACTCCCCTCTGCCTCTTTCGCGCCATCTAGTTTATCACCTTCAAGCTCTTCTTCACTAGGTACAGATTTATTCTCGTCATCTAGGCCAAAGACCTCTGGGCATATTCCTACACAAGTCCCGCACCCTACACAAGTATCACGATCCACATAAGCTTTCATAACTTCACCTCCTTATTTCCTATTTCTGCTATATTCTTTCCGCATTCTATAACTTTCATTCAGAATCATAGCCGTTAATTTAAGCCTAAGTTTTTCCAAGTCGAAGTATTTCTTCTAG